>JBGVLX010000037.1:0-20538 GCA_045124495.1 Lachnospiraceae bacterium | reverse complement strand
GAAAAGGAAGAAGAACGTTACCGTATGCTGGATGAAACCATGCGAGAAATCCAAAAAGCCAGACAACAGGTAGCAGCGACGGAAGTGGAAGTAAAAGAAAAAGAAGAAAAGAAAGGGTTCTTCCGAAAGAAAAAGAAGAATAAGTAGTTGCCGGTCATACTTCCTTATATACAAAATTTGATTTTTGAGTTATACTATACATAAAAATAGGAAGAAAAGAAGGAAGGTGTTCGTATGTTAGCATTACAGGGATATTATGATGGAAAGAAAGACCTTTGATGAAAAATTAAAAAGATTATTAACGAATCGTGATATATAAGCGAGATAGGAAAACGTAGATTTTGAAGTATTTTATCGAAATCTATGTTTTTTTATTTTTCATCCGGAATCTTATGTTTGGAATGTTCTTTTGATTGTTCTTTTTGATTGATGTTTGTTCTTTTTGGTGTTACAATATATTCATCTAACTATGATTGGAGGGTGAGATATGGAATATATTGATGTGAAAACTACATCGGTAAGGTGGAGTATTAGTGAGCGAAGAATTACTACTTTATGCCGTAATGGACGGATTGAAGGTGCAAAAAAGGAAAATGGAATATGGCTCATTCCTTCTGTTGCTATGAAACCTTCGGATGGTCGTAAAAACAGGCATATTATGAATGTCCATAGAAGTGAAAACTTACCATTGCCCATAGGTGTTTCAGATTTTAAAGAAATGGTTATCAATTATTATTATGTGGATAAGACCTTACTAATAAAAGAACTAATAGATGCCCGTCCTAAAGTTTCTTTATTTACGCGCCCGAGACGATTCGGTAAAACACTTACTATGGATATGCTGAAGACCTATTTTGAAAAGATGGATATGGACACTTCCGTTTATTTCAAGAATCTGAACATTTGGAATTGTGGTGAAAAATATCGGAACCATCAGGGAAAATATCCGGTTATTTTTCTGACGTTTAAAGATGTTAAATTCCAGACATGGGATGAAACAATGGAGAATATCCGTTATATTTTGCGAAATGAATTTGACCACCACTTAGAACTTTTGGAATCCGATAAAATAAGCGAATATGATAAGAACTATTTTCGGTCTGTTCTTTCCGGAAATGTAACCAAAGTGGAACTGACGGGGGTTTTGGCACAGCTTTCAAAAATGCTCTATCAACACTATGAAAAAAAAGTGGTGATTATTATTGATGAATATGACACTCCAATTCAGCAGGGGTACATGGCAGATTATTATGAAGAAATAGTTGGTTTTATGAGGAATCTTTTTTCGGGTGCATTTAAAGACAATTCAAATCTTGCTTTTGGATTTCTGACTGGTATCTTACGGGTTGCAAAAGAAAGTATTTTTAGTGGGATGAACAATTTAAAGGTAAATTCCATTCTGGAAGAGCGTTATAGTGAATATTTTGGTTTTACCAGTGAAGAAATTTATGCTATGACGAAATATTATGATAAAACTGATAAATATGAAGAAATTTGTGATTGGTATGACGGTTATCGGTTTGGAAATACGGATATTTTCAATCCCTGGTCCGTTCTTAATTACTTTGATGATGGATGCTTCCCAAAAGCTTTTTGGCAATCCACAGGAGATAATAGTATTATTCGGAAGATTGTATCCGAGGCGGATAGAGAAACTTCTGAAAATCTTCAGGATTTAATGAGAGGAAAAACAATCTCTTCTTATGTTGATACCTCTGTGATTTACCCGGAAATTCAAAATAATCCCTCTACTATATATAGTTTCCTGCTTGCCGCAGGTTATTTAAAAATAGTTCAAAAAGACAATTGTCATGATGGTAATGCAATTTGTCAGGTTGCGATTCCTAATAAAGAAATTTTTTGTGTTTATGAAAAGGAAATATTATCCGCATTGTCTGATGTAATATCCCAGTCATCTGCCATTGCCATTCAGCATGCCGTTATGGAACAAAATATACCTGAATTACAAAAACAGCTTCAGAACTTCCTTGTCCAAACCATAAGTTTTTTTGATTATGCCCATGAAAATTTTTATCACGGATTGATGCTTGGCTTGTGTGCAATTATGAATCATCTTTATGCTGTTGATTCCAATAGGGAATCCGGATATGGAAGATATGATATCCAGCTTAATCCATATAATAAAAAATTGCCGGGTGTCATCATGGAACTTAAAGTAGTAAAAGAAACTACGGATGAAGTCGATATTTCGGAAGAATTGGAAAAGTCTTCTAGCGATGCCTTGAAACAAATCGAGGAGAAAGATTATGTTGCTATGATGAAACGTGATGGTGTGACTCGGTTTATGAAAATGGGCGTGGCGTTTTATAAGAAACAGATTAAAGTAGCATACAGGATGGATGAATATGAGCGAAAATAAAAATGCCTCTCCTGTCGGCAAACAGGGGAGGCGCCTCTTAATAAGAGGTAAATAATCCCGCTGGGAGCATCCACTTTGGAGTGGGTACTTTCCACTTCTGTGAATATATTAACATTGTAATGGATGTATTGCAAGTATTTAGATATAGTTTAAATAAAATTTTGGTACTGTTTACAACGTATGTTGTGAATGATTGAGGATATAGATATCTTATTTGAAATAGGAGATGATAACTATAAAAATTAACCATCCGTATTAGAAGTCAACAATTTTCTAATACGGATGGTTTTTATCCTCTACGTTTTATTGTAAATCCGCTCTTCTTCGTCTCATACCATCCAAAATAATATTTTTGGCTTTGACTGCATCATCAGAAGTAAGGGCTGGCACCCCATCCAAAGGGTAGTCAATCCCAAGGTTTTGATATTTTACGATTCCCATGGTATGGTATGGAAGAACGTCCAAAGCTTTTAAGTTCTTTAAATCTCCAATAAAATATCCAAGCTGATCCAGATAGGAATCAACGTATGTGATTTCCGGTACAATGACGTGACGTATCCATAAGGTAGTGTCGGTAGTACCAATGTATTTTGCAAAAGCAAGAATTTGGTCGTTTGGCTGTCCGGTGAGTTTCTTATGTTCTTCCGGGTCAATGTGTTTGATATCCAGCATCACTAAATCTGTTACTTTCATCAGCCGGTCAAATTTTTTCATTAATTCAGGATTATTTTCATTAAAAACAATTCCTGAAGTATCCAGACAGGTATGAATCTCTTTTTCTTTTGCCTTTTCAAATAATTCTGTTAAAAAATCAATCTGAAGTAAAGGTTCGCCACCTGTGACGGTAAGTCCTCCACCACTTAAAAAAGGGCGATATGTTTCGTAATCCGCTAAAATTTCTTCTACGGTTTTCGTTTCTCCAATTCTAGGTTCCCAGGTATCCGGGTTATGGCAGAACAGACAACGCATAGGGCAACCCTGCACGAACACAACATATCTGACTCCTGGACCATCTACAGTTCCAAAGGTTTCGATTGAATGAACATATCCTTCCATTATAGTGCCTCACTTTCTATCTGATAGGTAAATCTCAATCATCAAAGAAATATTGAAGATTGAGAGTAGTTGGTGATCAAGTAGTACAATTCCAACAGTAACCTGTAATTTGCTGTCAGGTTACAGGATAGTATATTTTGAATATATCATAAATCATCTTAACATATATAATTCGGGAAAAAAAGAACTAAATTTTGTACAATGAATCAATAGTAAAAACATAGAAGACATAAAACGTAGCAACTACCATTGATGGATGTTTATGTGATAAATTCTAAAGTTTTTGTTTCTTAGTAAAATACCATATACGAGAAAGATACCTTGTCAATTTAATAAGACTTTACACCCTTTGAGAAAACCGCTATAATTATGATATGATAGTGAAGGCGGTGATAATATGGAGGATATAGATTATATGGGTGAAAATGCTAGTGAGATGATTAATAAATTATCAAGACAACTTGAGCATTCAAGGGACTTGAATGAATTATTTATAACATTTATTGATATTGATGGATTAGACATTCCGGAGGAAGTAAAAAAGCTAATTAGAATAAAGATGCAGGTTTGTCAGGATGATAAAGAAAATTAAATGAGATAGTAACAAAAACCAAGGTGTAAAGTCTTATTTTTTATTTTAAGTTTGTAGAGGCATGATGGAATGATAAAAGGTGAAAATACTTGCAAATTTGTCCGGTATTGGTTACAATGAAATAGATACAAGTCATTTTAATTTTATGGTTGAATAAAAGGAGGGTTATAACATGGCATACGTTATTTCAGATGCATGTTTATCATGTGGTTCCTGTGCAGGAGAATGTCCGGTAGGAGCGATTAGCGAAGGCGAAGGTCAATTCGTAATTGATGAAGATGCTTGCATCGAATGTGGAACTTGTGCAGCTGTTTGTCCAGCTTCTGCAATTTCACAGGGCTAAGATAAAAACATAGAAAAGCTATGATGAGGATGATACTTGTCATAGCTTTTTTTGATGATTCATTTTTGTAATTTGATTTTCTTCTTAACAAAATTACTAATTCTAAATCGATTTTTCGACAAAATAAATAAAAAAATCAAAAATGGGACGGAAAATCAAAAAAAGATTGAAATTCTCCTTATTCTATGATAGCATAAGAACTAAGTGAAATTTGTTAAACTATTAACATGATGATACTAAGGGCGAAAGGTCATACCTTTTATGCATGCATAAAAAAATACGATCTTGAGAACCGCTAAATATGAGAATGTAGCCTGAATAGGGCGGATTTCGAATGTTTTTAGAATTGCGGGAGCCAGAGTGCGTAGCCATTCGTAGACATCATTAAACATTAAAACGTGCCAATTACAGGAGGTTAATTATGAGCAAGAAGGCAGCTTTTAACAAAGATGAATTCAAACAAGAAGTAATAGACAACGTAAAATCATTGTATCGTAAAGATATCACAGAAGCTACAAATCAACAGTTATATCATGCAGTAGCTTACGCTGTAAAAGATATCATCATCGATCAGTGGATTGCTACTCACAAGGAATATGAAAAGAAAAACGTTAAGACTGTATACTATTTATCCATGGAATTCTTAATGGGTAGAGCATTAGGAAATAACATTATCAACTTAACTTATTATAAAGAAATCCAGAAAGCATTAGAAGAATTAGGATTTGACTTAAATGCAATCGAAGATCAGGAACCAGATGCAGCGTTAGGAAACGGTGGTTTAGGACGTCTTGCAGCATGTTTCTTAGATTCTTTAGCAACTTTAGGTTTACCAGCTTATGGTTGTGGAATCAGATACCATTACGGTATGTTCAAACAACAGATTAAAGACGGTTACCAGGTAGAAGTACCGGATGAATGGTTAACTGACGGAAACCCATTTGAAGTAAGACGTGCAGAATATGCTGTAAACGTTAAATTCGGTGGTAATGTACGTGTAGAAAAGGATGCTAACGGAAAGGACAAGTTCGTTCATGAAAATTATCAGGCAATCCGTGCTATCCCTTATGATTTACCAATCGTAGGTTACGGTAACAATGTAGTAAATACATTAAGAATTTGGGATGCAGAAGCTATCCAGACATTCTGCCTTGACTCTTTCGATAAGGGTGAATACCAAAGAGCAGTAGAACAACAAAACTTAGCAAGAACCATCACAGAAGTGTTATATCCAAACGATAACCACTATGCTGGTAAGGAATTAAGATCAAAACAACAATATTTCTTTGTTTCTGCATCTGTTCAAAGAGCAGTATTAAAGTACAAAGAAAATAATACAGATATGAAGAAATTCCATGAAAAGGTTACTTTCCAGTTGAATGATACTCACCCAACGGTAGCAGTAGCTGAACTTATGAGAATTTTAGTGGACGAAGAAGGTTTAAGCTGGGATGAAGCATGGGAAGTTACTTGCAAGACTTGTGCTTACACAAACCATACTATCATGGCAGAAGCATTGGAAAAATGGCCTCTTGAATTATTCTCAAGATTATTACCAAGAATCTACCAAATCGTAGAAGAAATCAACAGAAGATTCATCCTTAAGATTCAGGAAATGTATCCAAACGACTGGTCTAAGGTTGAAAAGATGGCTATCATTTATGATGGACAAGTTAAGATGGCTCACCTTGCAATCGCAGGAAGCTACTCTGTAAACGGTGTTGCAAGACTTCATACTGACATCTTAATGCAGAGAGAATTAAAAGACTTCTATGAAATGAATCCAAAGCAGTTTAACAATAAGACAAACGGTATCACTCAGAGACGTTTCTTATTACATGCAAACCCATTGTTAGCTGACTGGATTACAGATAAGATTGGTAATAAGTGGATTACTGACCTTCCTGAATTGAAGAAATTAGAAGTATATTTAGATGATAAGAAAGCTCAGCAGGAATTTATGCAGATTAAGTATAAGAATAAAGTTCGTCTTGCTGAATATATTAAAGAACACAACGGTGTTGAAGTAAACCCTGATTCTATTTTTGATATTCAGGTTAAGAGACTTCATGAGTATAAGAGACAGTTATTAAACATCTTACACGTAATGCACTTATACAATGAAATCAAAGAACATCCAGATATGGACATCGTTCCAAGAACTTTCATCTTTGGTGCAAAGGCAGCTGCTGGTTACAGAACTGCAAAATTAACTATCAAGTTAATCAACTCTGTAGCAGATGTAATTAACAATGATGAAAGCATTAAAGGTAAGATTAAGGTTGTATTCATCGAAAACTACCGTGTATCCAATGCAGAAATTATCTTCGCTGCAGCAGACGTTTCAGAACAAATCTCTACTGCATCTAAGGAAGCATCTGGTACAGGTAACATGAAGTTTATGTTAAATGGTGCTCCAACTCTTGGTACTATGGATGGTGCTAATGTGGAAATCGTAGAAGAAGTAGGTGCTGAAAACGCATTTATCTTCGGTTTATCCGCTCAGGAAGTTATGGAATACGAAAAGAACGGAAACTACAATCCACGCGAAATCTATAATACAAATCAGGCAGTAAGAAGAGTTCTTACTCAGTTAGTAGATGGAACTTACTCTAAGGATACTGAATTATTCAGAGAATTGTTTGATTCTCTATTAAACAGAGATCAATACTTCATCTTAAAGGACTTCGATGCATATGCAGAAGCTCATAAGAGAGTAAACGAAGCATACAAGGATAAGGAAGCATGGGCTAAGATGGCTATGACTCAGACTGTAAATGTAGGTAAGTTTACTGCAGATAGAACTATCGCAGAATATGCGAAAGAAATCTGGAAATTAAAGAAAGTAACTGTTAAGTTACCAGCAAAATAAATCTCTAAAGGTTGCCGGAAGGTACCATAAAGAATAAAGAACGAAAGAGGAGAAATCGGGAAATTCCCGGTTTCTCTTTTTTTTATCTAACAGAAGAAAAGGAAGAAACAGAAAAGAAAGAAATAGAAGAAAACCAAGAAATAGAAAAATAAAGAAACAGAAGAAAAGGAAGAAACAGAAAAAGAAAGAAACAAAAGAATAGAACAAAAGAAAATAAAAAAACTGTAGTGAATATAAGAAATAAGAGGGTGGAAAATAATATGAAATTACAAGATATGATAATTTCGGCTTTTGCTTTTGTTGCAGCGCTTCTACTCATTCCTTATGCCATTACTTGGGGGATGAATGGAGTGGGAAGCATGAAGCAGCAGACACAACAGTTAAATTATAATATTTCCCTAGAGGTGGCCTTGCCGGAGGGGAATGAGACCATGAATCTGGAAACGTACCTGTTAGGTATCCTTCCAGCAGAAATAGACGCTGATATGCCCATAGAAGTAATAAAGGCTCAGGCAGTTTTATTACGAACCAGGTTATGTAGCGAAGGGAGTGCGTTCACACCGGAAGAGTTGGGGAATTGGTACATGGGAGAGAGTGAATTAAAGGAGTTGTGGACCGAAGAAAAGTATGAAGCAAATATAGAGAAATTCCGGCAGGCCATTGCGTTAACTGCCGGAGAAACGCTTTGTTATAAAGAAAATTATATTTTAGTGAAATATCATAAAGGAAATGGAGGAATGATACTTAGTGCCAAGGAAGTACTGGAAGAGGAAATACCTTATTTAGCACAGCTGGAAAGTGAAAAAGAGATTGAAGACAAAGACTGTATAAAAATGGCGGAGTATGATAAAACCCAGTTACAGGATTTACTGGGCATTCCCTTTTCAGAGAAAACTATAGAAGAACAGTTTTTTGTAAAGAAAATGACAGAACACGGATATGTGAAAGAACTGTTTGTGGCGGGAGAAATTCTGGATACAGCAACTGCCATGGAAAAATTACAATTATCGTCGCCGGTGTTCTATCTGGAATATCTTAACGATAAGGTGAGAATTGTGACATTAGGACAGGGGGTACCTTTGGGGATGAGCCAATATGGAGCTTCTTTGCAAAAGGGAGATCACGAGGAAATTTTATCCTACTATTATCCAGGGACGAAGATAAAGCAGATTTACTCCAATAGGTGATTGCGAAACCATAATATTTTATGTGAAAGTGATGTAAAAGAAACAAAACACTGCAGGCACGCTTTCGCTGCGTTCAGCTCGTAGCGGTACTAAATTCGCAGCAAGCTGCTCATTAAGTACCGACGGCTGAACAAGCACCTGCTTATGTATTTGTTTCTTTTTCATCACTTAACATATGTTTTTGATGGTTTCGCAATTATCAATTTACTCCAAGGCAAAAAGTACCTGACTATCGTAAAAAAAGGATGTATAGAACGAAAAAAATTGGGAATACTTCTATCTATAATTTAAAGATAGGAGGATGATAAAAGTGGAAGGTTTTTTGACTTTTATAAGAAGGAATGGATATTATTTTATGCTTGCAGCAGGAGTGCTTGCGTTAGGGGCTCTGGTAGTGAGTTATAATAAGAAAACGGAGCTTAACAATAAAGTGATGGACTTACAGGAAGACCAGGAAAAAATACAATTGGTGCAGAATGAGGGTGATTCACTTGATTTACAGGATATGGGCACTGAGGGTGATTCCCAACAGGAAGTAATCAGTAATAATGTAGAACTAGATATTCCATCTTCCCCTGAGGGACAAAAAAATGAAACCATGAATGTGACACAGGAAGAAAATGAGAAAGAAAGTCAGGATAAAACCTCTTCGGAAGAGGGAACACAACAACAGACTTCTGAAAATGAAGGGGAATTACATTTTGATACCAATATGCCTATGGAATGGCCGGTAGTGGGAAATGTGATTTTACCATTTAGCATGGATGCAACAGTTTATTATGTTACTTTAGACCAATACAAAACAAATCCAGGAATTTTGATCCAGACGGTAGAGGGAACCGAGGTTATTCCGGGGGCATCAGGGAAAGTGGTTTCTGTACAGGAAGAAAGCGGATATGGAATGGTGGTAACCTTGGATTTAGGAAATGGTTATGTAGCCAAATACGGGCAGTTAAAAGAGGTTCGTGTGGAGGAAGGCCAAAGGGTAAATGCCAATACTGTCATTGGTTTAGCCTCTAGTCCATCCAGCTTTTATAAAAAAGAAGGATGTCATGTATTTTTTCAATTGAATAAGGATGGTGTGCCACAAAATCCTATGGAATATTTAGAATAATGTCTTTTTATCATATGAAAAATGTGGTATGATAGGAGTAGATTGAGAAGACGGATCCAGATGTTTTTTGAGGCAGTCGTATCAAGGAAATTAATACTACGGGATAGGGGTGATTTCTATAAAATGCCCATATTTTGTTGTGGTATTTCTAAGTATGATTGCCCCGAAACAGAAATTTTGGAATGGAGGGCAAAATGCGGAAAGTTAAGTTTGATAAAGTCATTACGGTCTTGGGCTTTATAGCATTTGCGTTAATCATACTCTTTATAATTGAAAAGCTTATTAATGTAAAAAGCGATAATATAGAAACACTTAAAGTCCAAGGGAATGCACGGGTTGTAAGAAATGAAGACATGCCATGGGAGGGAGATTATGAAGAAGCAGTCTTGTTTGACGCAGTTAAGGGAGACGTCATAACGATAACCATGGAAATGCCCTTAGAACAATTTCAAAATCCGGTTTTGGTGTTTCAGTCCGGGAATAATAGAATTAAAGTTTATCAGGGGGAACAGTATATTTATTCTTTCGGAGAATTACTGTATAAGAGAAATGCCCCTATCTCAGATACTCAACTTATTGTTCCTTTGGATTTAACAAAAGGAAATGAGATAACCGTTGAAGTTACCGTATCAAAAGGTGTATTTTTGTTTGACTTCCCGGAACTGTTGTTAGTGGAATCCATGGATGTAGGGCAGTATAAATTAATGGGAAATGCAGTACATACATATATCGGTTTGTTTCTTATTTTGTTCGGTATTATTTTGTTTGTATTCTACTGTGCTAATCTTAGAAAGGATTATCTTCACGATAATCTGGAATTGTTAATCCTGTCCACTTATTCTGCACTTGGTGGAGTATGGATGTGGACACATTATGGGATTTTGGAGATGTTTTGGGATAATACATACGCCATCGATTGTTTGAACATTATAAGTCAATTTACCATGCCCATATTGGTATTATGCTTTTTTCATATAAAGATACAGAATCAAAAAACAAAGATATGGTTCAAGGGTTTGACGGCGTCAGCGATTATTTTTGTGACAGTAGTATTGCTATTGCTGTCTGTGAAACGGTTTTATTCATTTATTAGCTATGTTATATTGAGGCTATATTTTATTTTGATTATTACCGTTTTTGAATGGTATCTGGCACGGGAACATATAAAAAATAAAAGTAAGTTGAGTGGATTTATTCTGGCATCGGTGATTTCTTATTATATCTCCGTTGTGATGTGCATATTAACCCTGCTAACAGATGAATTTACTTTCGCGCTTTTTCACAAAATATATTGTAACACTATTGTTTTTGTCATTGTGCAGATGTTTTTAGCGTATGTTCTTCCAATGGTGAACCATTTGCAAGGTAAAACGGAAAGAGAAGTATTGATTGAACTGGCATATGTGGATGGCTTGACAGGATTGTTAAACAGAAACCGAAGCGAAGAAATTATGAATCAGATTCGATATGACGAAGAAAATTTTTACTATGTGGTAGAATTTGAAATCATGAATCTGAAAAAAATTAACAGAACCTACGGATATGCCAAGGGAGACCAGATGTTGATTCAATTTGCGGCTGATTTAAAGGAGGCATTTAAGGATGCCATGTTGGTAAGCCGTTATAGTGGGGATGAATTTATTGTAATTTTAGAAAATGAAGACCAGACGAAACTGGAATATTGCCTGGACATGTTTGTGAAAAAGATTGATTTATATAACGAAGGAAAAGACGATGAGGCAGCGATTCAATATGTATATGGCATAGGAGAATGCAACTGTATGATCAAAGGACATGATATTTATAAGATGTTAAGAGTAGCAGATAAACGAAAATATGAAAAGGCAAAGCAGGTTACTTTTAATAAGTAAACCGGTAGGGGTATGCAGTATTTCTAAGGCTGATGCTAAGATGTGAAGGATGAAGTCCTGGTGGTGGAATAGAAAAAGAAACAGGAAGGAGGGATAGCATTGAAAAAGATGTTGAAATGGACGCTTGCGTATTTGTTCATAGGTGTGATAGTTGGTATATCTTTGATACAGATAAAGAAAGAGAATGTTTTGTATCCTTCCTATGAAATCAAAGATTCGGTAGATGTTTTATATCATGGGGAAGAACTGGCGGATGTTGATTTAAGTACCTATAAATTTTCCGGATTGAAGAAGGGGGATTATCTGGAACTGTATTTTCAAGTGGGAGAACTTGATCTGGTACAGCCTATGATAGCGTTCTTAACTTATCATTGTAATGTCCGGGCTTATGATAATGGACAGTTGATGTATGAATACGGATGGGATGAGGGAGAAGGAAAAAGAATGGCTCCTAGCGGGATACATAGGATTCCGTTGCAGAATACGAAGGAACATCAGATACGAATCTGTCTGCAGGTATTAGAGGATAATCCATTTACTTCCATTGACAAGGTGGAAATTCATGAAAGCTCTATTTATTTTAAAGTGTTTTTGCGTGAGAATGCTTTAAATGTGGGCATAGGTGTGTTTATGATTGCTTTGGGTATTTTAATTCTGTTGGTGTTGATTGCCGTTGGGAAAATAGGGGGAGAATATCGAAAAGCATTATGGTTGAGTGGTTTTTGTATTTTGGCAGGACTGTGGATGGAATGTGGCATTCATATGATGCAGTTTTATGTGGAAGATTTATATCTTGTGTCAGAGGTGGAATATTTCTGTCTTTATACCTGTATTATACCATTGCTGATGTTTTGTCAGGAAACATTTCGGAATAAGAAAAAGAAAAAAATTGTTAAAATCTGTACCATTGTTTCCGGTGCGATATGCGCAGCAGTAATCTTACAACATTTTACAGGGATAGCTACTTTGACATCTAATTTGGTAAAGTATCAATTGATGGCACTTATTTGTGTAGGAATTGTATTTTTTATTGCGGTTTCAGAATGTAGGGGGGAGGAAAATTCAGAGAGAGTATTTTGTCAGGGGGTTTGTATTCTTTGCTGTTGTGTTTGTCTGGAATTAGTACGGTTTAATGTGGCAAAATATCTTTTTGCGAATACGGAGTTTTTGAAATTCAGTCTGGCCTACGTGACATTTCTTGTCTTTATTATTGTCATGTTACATTCGTATTCTATGAGTCTGGTAGAATATTTTTCTGAACAAAGAAAAAAAGAAGTATTGGAGAGGTTTTCCTCTTTGGATATGTTAACAGAAGTTGCTTCCAGAACTCAATGTAATAAGGAAATCGAAGGCCTGAATGCCAAAGGACAAAAAGACTTTACGGTGATTTTGTTTGACTTGAATTATTTAAAATATATCAATGAGCGTTTCGGACATGAAGCAGGAGATGCCTATATTTATGAATTTGCCCAGATTTTAAAGTATTCTTTTGAAGGTTGTTATCTTCTTGGAAGAATGGGCGGAGATGAATTTATGGCTGTTTTAGAAAAAGAGGATATGGAAAAAGAAAAAGAATATCTGGATAAGGTACAGGCTTATACGGAAGAATATAATGCAGACAAGGATAAAGCAATGTGCATTTCTTATGCAGTGGGAAGTGCTTCTAGTACAAAGAAGAACCCTGTGGAGTTCTGGACCGTATACGATTTGGCGGATGACAGGATGCATGAATGTAAGAAGAGGCTGAAAGCCAATAAGTAGAGCGGTGGGTGTAGTCTTGGGAGAAATGACAAAACACATCTATGTACATACTGATCCATGAAACGTAGAAGGGAAAAAAGCCTTGAAACGTGGAAGATAAAAGAAGGAAATTAGGAACGATGGAACATATTTTAATCCATGAAATGATAGAAGATCATAACGAAAGAATGTTGAATCTTAGGAAGTATTATCCTTTTTTTCAACTGATGAATACGAATTTTTCCACCTATAAAGAAGGACGATATGAAGTATTGGACATGGCCTATCTTACGATGGCTGTGATCCGATACTTTATTCATGAGAATAATTTTAACGACCGGGATGTAAGCTATGAGGAATATGCTACATTTTTGTCCTCGGTATTACAGCGGGATTTCTCTTTGTTATTAGAGATAGAAGAGGAAAAAGAGTTAATCCGCTATATTTTTGAGAAGTTATTTCATGATGGAAAGCCTTTTGAATTTACTTATTTTGATCCGAAGGATAAAAAGAGAAAGTTAGCAAGGGTGAAATTATTCGAAAGTGATGTAAAAGAGGGCAGAATTTTATACCACCTTACCAAAGAAGCAGTGGAATTTTACCTGTACACCAAGGAAATGAAGGAAGAGAGTAAGATTAGTGTTCAGCAGCTGTTATTGGAAAAGATGATTCGTACCAATAACTTTAAAGGTGGCATTGAAGTAGTCCGGAGAATGAACAATGAAGTAAAGAAGATTTCCTATGAGAAACGGGATGTGGTGAAGCTTCTTTCTGAAGATATTTTTGAGGGTGTAAAGGCCTATGATGCCTATGTGGAAAACGTGGCAGGCTGGTTCGCCCAGGAACAGAAATTATTTAAGAAAAATCAGGAACTGGTAAAGAAGGCATTGGAAAAGGCGGAATTAAAAGAAGAAACCTCTTATGATGCAGATAAGTACCAACAGGCACTCAATGACATTTCCGCCCTGGAAGTGGAGTTAAAAAAGACCATTTACCGTCATTCGGAACTAATGAGGGAGTCTGTGGAGCTGACTGCCTCCATTGATGGCATGATAAAGGCGGCAAAGTTACGAAAATTAAGACCTGTCTTTGATTTTAAAAAGGCAGAAGCTATGGCGAAAAAAGAGGATACCCCAAGGATACTGGGAGAACTTTTAAGTCCTTTCTGGTTGCCGAACAAGCAAAAGAGGTTTGGTTTTGATTTGTTAAACGAAGGACTTTCCTTTAAGCCGAAGGAAGAAAAGAAGCGGGAAAAGATAGTAAAGGTTACCGATACGGAAAATTATGTATTTGAAGATGAAATCGAAGAAGAGAGAATTTCCAATAACTTTGAAAAGTTGTTAGGGGAATTGTTCCGTCAGCTCATGAAGAAGGATAAACTTACCTTAAGAGAATACAATGCTATCCTTGAGATTAAGTTTGGAAAAGAGATTTATCAGAACGGGGATTATTATTCCTTTTTGGTGCATTTATGCCAGAAGAAGGAGTACCATGTGGATAAACTGCTTTTGGCGTCAGAAACCTTTCTAGAAGGAATGGTTTTCGGTATGATGAAGCAAAAAATGGGAAAGGAATACAAAGGATTGAAGTTTACCTTGCATTTTCTTGAAGAGGAAATTACTTTAAATGGTGCCTTTAAGGTAACGGATATGATATTTGAAAGGATTTAGGTATGGATAGCAGAAATTTAGAAAAGGCATTGGAATTATATGCAAAATTAATTGCGGGAGAAAACGTAAGTAAAGTGGAAGGCAAGAACAGCCGCCTCTATGAAGAATACAGCGAAAATCCGGAAGTATATGAGATTTTAAATGTGATGTTAAAGAAACTGAATTTATCCATTTACGAATACGAAGAGTCCTTGTATGTAACCGCCGGACAGGGAAACCGGGTCTTTGGCTATCAGAATGAAGAGTTAAAAAGAGCCATGGGAGTGCGCTTAAATAAGGAACTTTACCTTTGTTATTTCATTATTTATCAGGTACTTTTGTCCTTTTATTCCGATTCTGCCACCATATCTTATAAAGAGTATGTGAAGTTAGAAGAAATTGCTACCAAAGTGACAGAAAGCATCCGGTCCGTGAAGGAGAATATGCAGGTATTAGTTCAGGCGGAAGTGGAGGAAGACAGCTTTCTTGCCATTGCCCTTTTATGGGATGAAGTACCATATACTACCGGAACCGAGACCTTGGAGGTAAGGGCTTCTAAGGCTTCTAAAGCCGGTTATGTGAAGCTGGTTTTTAATTTCTTAAAATCTCAGGAATTATTTATAGAAAATAACGAGCGGTACTATCCAACCAAGAGATTCCGGGCTTTGGCGGAACGTTATTTTGAAGAGAACAGAGGAACCTTATACGAATTATTTGGAGGAAAACAGGATGCCTAAGATAAATCGAATCCGTGTGAATAATGTAAAATATAATTTCGGCACACAGCAATATGATGATTTTGTAATGAAAATGTATGGGAAAAATACGATTTATGATTTGGCAAACGGTGGCGGAAAAAGTGTTTTGATGCTTCTTTTGCTGCAAAATATGATTCCCAATTGTACGTTGGACGAAAAACAGCCCATTGAAAAACTGTTTCGTGGGGACAGTAAAAACACCACCATCCATTCTTTGATTGAATGGGAACTGGATGAAAAGGATAAAAAGGACGGATATCTTTACCTGACCACAGGATTTTGTGCCAAAAAAGCAAAGCAGTCCGAGGAAGAAAAGGATACCGCCAGTATTGACTATTTTAACTACTGTATTTTTTACCGGAAATACAATGAAAATGACATCATCAACCTTCCTTTGGTAAATGAAGAAGGAAGGATTACTTATAGTGGCTTAAAAAGCTACTTAAAAGAACTGGAAAAAAATGATTTAAGCCTTAAGGTATATGTATTTGATAAAAAAGGTGAGTATCAGAAATTCATTGCCGAATATGGACTGATTGAGAGTCAGTGGGAAATCATCCGTGGAATCAATAAAACAGAAGGTCATGTAAGAACTTATTTTGAAACCAATTATAAGACTACCCGAAAAGTGGTGGAGGATTTATTTATTGAGGAAATCATTGAGAAAGCATTTTTAAACCAGATTGATGGGGAAAATGTAACTCAGGATATGGCCCAGACCTTGATGCAGATTAAGGATAAACTGATTGAATTAACGAAGAAGAAGAAGGAAATTTCCTCTTACGACCGCCAGCAGGAACTCATCAATGTATTGATTGCAAGAATTGGCACTTTTTTAGAGCAATATCGTGAAAAAGAAGAAAGTCTTGATGGGTTAAAGAGGATTTATCATAGCTTGGAATCCTATTTAAAGGAAGTAGAGGAATCCATCGAGGAAAAGAACAAGAAGTTAGAACAGATAGAAGAAAGCAACCTAGAGCAGAAGAAGAAAGAAGAATTATTAAAGTTAAACATCAATGAGCGTCAGAAAGAGGAATTGGTGTATGAAAGGGAAACCCTGCTTCAACAAAAGAATACGGTGGAAGATAAGATGGATGCCCTTTTAAAGGATTTAAACAAAAGGGAAAGTGTCAACGAATATCTGCGGTACTTAGAGGACGAGAAAGAACGAAAAGAGCAGGAGGAAATTCTTAAGAGTTTCCAGGAAGGCAAGAAAGGCAGCAGGGAAGAGGCGGCTCTTTATGCCTATAATATAAAGCTTCGGTTGGATGAGGCATTATCGGAAACAGTGGAAGAAGAAAAAAGCCTTGCCCAAAAACAGGAGAAAATCGCCAAGGAACTTCAAGGCTTAAAGGAGTCTGAGAAGGAGCTTGAGTTAAAAATAAATCTTTCAAAGCATACCCTTTCCATGCTTTCTAAGGAAGAACAACAATGGAACCAGAAAATCAGCCGGTTAAGAAATGAATTATTAAATCCTGTGTTAGGCTCTGCCAAGGATGCCTTGAAACAGAATGAAGAACGGCTGAGAAAATACCAAAAAGAAGCAACGACAGTGAAGGAACAGGAGAGTCAGTGTCAGGAAATCTTACTGGAACTTGGGGTTCAAAGGGAAACCTTAAAGAAAGAAATCAAGGATTTGTATGAGGAAAAGGAGAAACTTTTAAAAGAAGAGGAAGAAATCAACGCATCCTTAAAAAAACAGGAAAGATTAAAAGAAATCTATGAGGTAAAGAACGAGAAGTTTTTAAAACAGGCGATTTTACAAAAAATCACCCTGAATCAGGAAGAAATCCAGAAGTTACGAAAGAAGAAAGAAGGAACGGAAGAATTTTTAAGAGCCTTGGAACAGGGGGAAAATCCTTATGTGGGAAAAGGTGCAAAAGCAGTAAAAGATTATATAAAAACCAGACATGGAATAGACGCGATCTTAGGAATGGAGTACCTGCAGGGCTTAAAGGAAGAGGAAAGAAAGCTGCATTTAGAAAAACAGCCCTTACTGCCTTATGGTGTTTTGGTGGAGCAGTTTTCAGAGCTATCCATGGATGAAAATCTTAAAAATCTGGAATTGGAAGAAGATATCGTACCGGTATTTAATTTAGAATATGAGAAAAAAATCAGAGGTTCCTTCGAATCCAATTATATGTTTTTTGTAAGTAAGAAAAAAGAAGGCTATGGTCCTTGGAACAAAGAGGAAGAAAAGCTAAAAAAACAGGCCTTGCTGGGAGAGTTAAATGAGTCCATGGAAGAAAAGGAACGACAGCTTTTGACCTATGAAGAGGATTTAAAAGAAGTCCTTGCCATGAAGGAAGTAAGCAAGGATTCTTATGCAAATAGACTTGCAGAGTTTCGGACTGCTATCGAGGAAAAAGAAGAAAACATAAATCGTGTTTTGGAAAAGGAAAAAGAGCGAAGACTTAAACTTTTAGAATGTCAGAAAAAAGGTCAGGAATTCGGTGAAAAATTACTAGAAGGAAAGAAAGAAGAAAATATTCTCCTTGAAATTCTGGCATTGCAGGAGGATTTAGAGGAAAAAGAGAAGGGGAGAAAAGAGGAACAAGAACAAATCCTTGTGTGGAATAAGGAGTTAGAAGACCTTCAGAAACAACTTTGGAATCTGCAGCAGGACCTATTAAAAGGGGAAGAAAAACGAAATGCCTTAAAGGAGAAGATAAAGAAGGAATCGGAATTCTTCGAAAAGGAAGTAAAAGAGTATGTTCCCAAAGAGGGGGACTGGGAGATTCTTACCCTTGTAGATTCCGTGCTTTTGGCGAAATTCAGCGCAGTGAAGGCATTGCTGAATAAGGCAGAGATTTCTTTTGAGGACAAGAAGAGATTCATTAAGAGTTTGAAAAACAGCCAGGAAACTTCTTTAAAGCGAATGAAAAAGAAGGGATTTACGCTGGAAACCATGATGCAGCTGGAAAAAGAGGAAAGTCTCATAGAAACCCGAGAAGAAGTCCTAGAAACCATGGAACGGGAGCTGTTAGAACTTCAAAAAGAAGAAGGGCAATACAAGACACAGCTTGCAGGAAAAGACGCGAAAATCAGTCATATGGAAGGCCGGATTGAACTGGCTAGAAATTCATTGCAGGAAAAGTTCCAGATGGAGGATAAGGAGTTCTATCAGAATGGAAGCATTGAGGAGCTAAAGAAACAGCTTGATTCCTGCAAGGAAGTGTATGAGGAATTGAAAAAAGGTAAAAATAGCTGTAAGGAAGAACTGGCAGCCCTTAACCGCCAGAAAGAAAAGCAGGAAGGCTGGTTTAATGAGGCAAAGCATTATCTTCTTATGTACGAAGTAGATTTGCAGGGAGATGCGGTCTATGAAGGCAATAGTGAGAAAATGCAGGAGGATTTTAAAGCCTATAAGAAAACCTTGGAACAGAACCAGAAAAAGACTGCCAAGGCAATCCAGGAGTTTGAAAGTTATAAAATGCAGACGGTGGATAGTTTAAAGGAGCTGGATGCCTATGAACTGGCTCACACCATTAGGGAACAGGTGGTTTTGCCAAAGGATTTGGATACTGCCAAAGAGTTAATGGAGAATCTGGATGCCATGAAGGATTACATTGTGCTGGAAAAAGATCGGATTCAAAAGGGCATTGTGGATATGGAATTTATGAAACAGAATTTCGAAAGCCAGTGTCTGCAGCGGTGCCAGGATGTAAAGATGGAATTAGACCGTTTATCCAAGTTATCAAGAATTCAGTTAGACGGACAGCTGGTGCAGATGATTCAGTTAAACATTCCTTATGTAAAAGAAGAGTTATGTGCCCAGAGAATGTCTTTGTATATTGATGAAATCATAGAGCAGGCAGATAAAAAGAATTCTCAGATGGAAGTGGTACTTTACCTAAAGGGACAGCTGTCTTTAAAGAAACTGTTCTCTGTGATGGTAACGGATATGAATGGTATCGGACTTTATCTTTATAAGAGAGAAAGAATTAAGGAACAAAGCCGTTTCTTACGATATGAGGAAGCGGTGGGAAGTACGGGACAGTCCCAGGGTATTTACATTCAGTTCTTGATTTCCGTCATTCATTATATTGCAAATATCAATTCCCATGCGAAAGAGCAAAATGGAGTGTCCAATGTAATCTTTTTGGATAATCCTTTTGGTGCTGCCAAGGATGTCTATATCTGGGAGCCGATTTTCGAGTTGCTAAAAACCAATCAGGTGCAGCTCATTGTTCCTGCCAGAGGAGCCACTCCTGCCATTACCAACCGGTTTGATGTAAATTATGTTTTAGGACAAAAGCAGGTTGGAAAGGTGCAGCAGACCGTAGTGGTAGATTACCGTAGTGAAGTGGAACAGGAAAGATTGGAATATCATAGACTGGAATTTGAACAGGAGACTTTTGATTTTGTGTAATGGCTGGCTGGATAACATATCTTATATATAGGTGAAACACGAACGTGGCGAGTATTTGTAAGATATGTGGTGAAGCACAGAAGGTGAGTGAGATTTTTTTAGGAAGGGAGTAGATAGATATGGGAAAGGTGAAAAATACAGTAAATGTGACGTGTATGTCAAACAATGTAGGAATTGGAATACAGGATTTTTTGGAATTACGTGAGAATCATAAATTTTATATTGATAAAACCTCATTCATCAAGGAATGGTGGGAGAGTGGTGATAGCGTAACCTTAATTACACGCCCGAGACGTTTCGGAAAAACCTTGAATATGTCCATGGTGGAGGAGTTTTTTTCCGTGAATTACGCAGGAAGAGGGGATTTGTTCGAAGGACTTTCTATCTGGGAAGAAGAAAAGTACCAGAAACTGCAGGGAACTTATCCCGTGATTAGTCTTTCTTTTGCAAAAATAAAAGAAAGCAACTATCAGATGACCCGTAAGAAGATATGTAGGCAATTGACAGAGTTATATGCAAAAAATGCTTTCTTATTGGAGAGTGATTTGTTGTATGAAACAGAGCGGGAATATTTTAAGAGTGTCAACGTAGATATGGATGATGC
>JBGVLX010000036.1:0-42345 GCA_045124495.1 Lachnospiraceae bacterium | reverse complement strand
GCTACACCCAATACAATGAATCATTAAAAATATTCATTGATTTCCTTTCCCAATATTTTTAATAAAGTTTTATATTCATGCAAAAATATCTATACATTACCATTTATTTCTTACCCCGCCATCCTAAATACATGATTCCTTTATAAAAACTGAACCGGTGTTTTCTGATTGCTAGAAAGAACCTCTACTTCATCACATACTCTCTTCAAATAATCCTCAAGATAATTCATAAAAATCTTCTCCAGACCATAGTGCGTTGCATCAATCACTGCTACATTCATTTCCACAGCATCGATTCCCTCGTGATGCCCAATATCTCCGGTGATTAAAACCTCGGCAGCTTTTTTTCTAGCTTCCTTTATCATGCTCTTTCCGGACCCAGGAGAAATGGCAACACGCTTTACTTTTTGCTCCACATTTCCATATACCATAACCGTATCTAAAGAAAAGAGATTTTTCACCCTTTCAGCTAGTGCTTTAATACTTATGGCTTCCGATAACTCCCCAACTTTACCAATACCCAGTGAATTTCCATCCAATACGGCGGTCTCCTCCAAAGGTTCCTGAAAATTAAGCCCCAATTTATTTCCTGCCAAATCTGCCATTCCACCTAATACATCGAAATTTGTATGCATTGCATAACAAGAAATTCCGTGTTCCATAAGCAAAAACAACTTTTGCCCTATTGCATCTTTGGTTGTAATTCTTTTAATTGGAGAAAATAACAAAGGATGATGTGTAATCAGCAGATCCGCTTTCACTTCCACTGCTTTTTGAATCACCTCCAAAGTAGGATCCAATGCCAGAAGAATCCTTTTTACTTCACTTTCCTCTTTTCCAACCAAAAGTCCCACATTATCCCATTCCATCGCATATTCTTTTGGTGAAAGAACTTCCAATTTTTTAATGATATCTCTACATTTCATAATACTTTAATGCCTCATTAATATATACTAACATCTGTTCACATTCTGCTTTTCGTAGCATGGTTTGTTTCGTTATATTATCTTTTAACTTTATAACCAGGTTTTCATAAACTTCTTTTTGTTTTTTCAAATACTCAAATAATACAGGATTTAAATTTTCTAACAGTAACTTTCCAAATATGTACTGCGTTTTAGTATACGTAATGGATTCCTTGCTTTTTATTGCCTTCATGGCGACATAAGTCTTTTCCATATCATAAAACATTTCTTCTTGTATGATTTTATAATGATTATGAATCAGAAATTCTCTTACCTCACCAATTTCAGATTGGGGCTGTAAAACAAGAGTTTTCCCCTTTTGCAACAAATCCATCCTACGTGCAAGAATGGAAACCATTAATGGTCCTCCCATTCCGGCAATGACATAAGTATCCGCCTCATTCTCTGAAAGTTTTGCAAGTCCATCGGAAAGCCTTGTAACAATCTGCTCTGAAAGACCGGAAGCCAAAATGTGTTCTCTGGCCCTTTCCAATGGACCTGGATTAACATCCATCGCAATGGCTTTTTTACAAACTCCCTGCTCAACAAGATAAATAGGAATATAGGCATGATCCGTTCCAATATCCGCAACCACACTGTCGTTTTCTACCATACCGGCAACTGTTAAAAGTCGTTTTGATAATTCCTGCATTTTTGATACCCGATAAAACTGTCCCTTCCAATATACGATTTCTTTATTCCAATTATAACAAAAACGTATCTGAAAATAACGATATCTTATCTCCTTCCTGTTTTACTCCAAATAATCCTTTAATTTTCTACTTCTGCTTGGATGTCTTAATTTTCTCAAGGCCTTTGCCTCAATTTGACGAATACGTTCTCTGGTAACATCAAATTCTCTTCCCACTTCTTCTAAAGTTCGGGCTTTTCCATCATCCAGACCAAATCTTAAGGTAAGAACTTTCTTTTCTCTATCTGTCAAAGTATCCAGAACCTCCACCAACTGTTCTTTTAATAAAGTAAAAGCGGCTGCTTCTGCAGGAACCGGAACATTTTCATCTTGGATAAAATCGCCCAAATGGCTGTCTTCTTCCTCACCGATTGGTGTTTCCAAAGAAACCGGTTCCTGGGATATCTTTAAAATTTCTCTCACTCTATCCACAGGCAAATTCATTTGTTCTGCAATTTCTTCCGGAGATGGTTCTCTTCCTAATTCTTGTAACAATTGTCTTTGAACACGGATTAATTTATTAATGGTTTCTACCATATGAACAGGAATTCGAATGGTACGTGCCTGGTCTGCGATAGCCCTTGTAATTGCCTGACGAATCCACCATGTGGCATAAGTACTGAATTTATATCCTTTGGTGTAATCAAATTTTTCAACAGCTTTAATTAGCCCCAGATTACCTTCCTGAATTAAATCTAAAAACAACATTCCACGTCCAACGTATCTTTTTGCAATACTAACTACAAGACGCAGATTGGCTTCGGCTAATTTTTTCTTTGCCTGCTCGTCACCCTTTTCCATTTTTTTCGCTAATTCAATTTCTTCCTCGGCACTAAGAAGCGGAACCTTTCCAATATCCTTAAGATACATACGAACGGGATCCTCAATACTGATTCCATCTGGCACTGAAATATCAATTTCTTCTGTCTCATCGATATCCTCAAAGGACATATCATCCGGATCATCTTCTGTAATTTTTAAAACATCTATTCCATTTTCCTCTAGATATTCCAGAATATCGTCCATTTTTTCCGGAGAAAGTTCTATTTCACGAAAAAAATCATTAACTTCAGAATATTCGAGTACATTTTTCTTTTTCTTTGCAAACTCCAAAATTTCTTTTAATTTTTCTGTAAACTTTACTTGTACTTCATCCATTGTTTTAGACCTTCCTTTATCTCAATTATAATTATTACATGTTTTCATGAGTTTAAAACCAAATTGAGTTTTAAAATCTCTTTCTTTTGTTGAATCAGTTCCTGACATCTGCTCCAATCTTGCGTATTTGCAAGTTCATGCTCAATACTACTTAACTTTACTTTTTTTACAATATCCGTAAGCGCCTTATCATTATCCTTCGCATCCGGCTCAATTTTTAAAGTCGTTTGGAAAATATCCGCCGCTTTTCTTTGTTCCTCAATCTGAGTATATTGATTTAAAATAGCTGCCGGATTTACTTCTGACTTTTCTTGGTACTGTAAAAACAGTTCTTTCGCCAAATGATGAAAAAACGGCTCCATAAAGTCCTCCGGAGTAACCAACCCCTTTAATTTATCAAATAAAACCGGTTGATTCACATACCAAGTCAATAATAATTTATAAGCATCTTCCGACTTATCTGCTTTTTGCTTTGCTTTTTCTTCTGCCTGACTTTCTTTTATCTGATTCCTAATTTCCTCTCTTTGAACAACCTGTCCATATGAATTTACCAGGTTTTCCAATTCTTTCTCCGGAATCTCATATTGCTTTGATACTGCCTGAATATAACTTCTACGTTCTAAAGGCTCGTATATGGAAGCTAATTTTTTTGCCATGGCATGATAAAAGGCAGTTTTATTTTCCGGATCCGTAAAATCATATTTTCCAGCCAAAACACTCACTTCAAACATCATGCTGCTCTGTGCAACTTTTATCCGTTGTTCAAATTCTTCCGGTCCAAGATTTTTCATAAATTCATCCGGATCCTTATACGGTTTCATATTAATTATCCTTGCCTTTATTCCAACCTCTTTCAGAATCGGAATTGCTCTTAGGGCAGCCTTAACACCCGCTCCATCGCTATCATAAGCAATATATACCTGTTCTGTATATCGCTTCAGCAACATTGCCTGACCTACAGTAAAAGCAGTTCCCAAAGATGCGATCGCATTATCAAAACCATATTGATGCATGGAAATAACATCCATATACCCTTCACATAAAATATATCCATGTCTTCTTGAACTTTTAGCCAGATGCATTCCATATAAATTTCTGCTTTTATCAAATATCTTTGTTTCTGACGAGTTCAAATACTTAGGTTCTCCGTCACCTAATACTCTGCCTCCAAAACCTATCACTTTTCCTTGCAAATCTAGAATTGGAAACATAACCCTGTTCCAGAATTTGTCCATACATCCCTTCTCATTAATAGAAACCAACGCAGAATCTTTTAACAAATCATCTTTATACCCTTTCTTCTTAAGATATAGATATAAATCGTTATTATAAACATCCGAATACCCAAGCCCAAACTTTTTAATGGTTTCTTCTGTCAGACCACGTTGTTCAAAATATGCCCTCGCATTGCTCCCCCGCTCACTCTTTAACAACAAATAAAAATAATTAGCTGCTTCTTTGTTTACCTCTTTTAATGCCGATTTATAATCTGCTTCCCTTCTTTCCTTCTCTGTCAATTCCTTCACCGGCAATGGTAAATGAGCTTTTTCTGCAAGATATTCAATGGCTTCGGGAAAAGAATAATTCTCATATTCCATCAAAAAAGTGAACACATTACCTCCCACACCACAGCCAAAGCAATGATACATCTGTTTTTCTTTATTTACAGAAAAAGATGGGGTTTTTTCATGATGGAAGGGACAACATGCCATCCAATTACTCCCCTTTTTTTTCAAGGAAACATAGCTTGAAATAATATCTACAATATCACTTTCAGAACGCACCTGTTCTATAAATTCATCTGCATAAAACACTCCATCACCTCATTTCTTTGTTCCAAAAACTCTTTATTTCCATGATTTAGGTTCAAAAATGCTCCGAAATACTGAAATAGCATAATTATCTGTCATACCTGCTATATAATCACAAACCACTTGTTCTGCTCTTTCTCCTTCTACTAGCATCTCCTGATATTCTTTGGGTAACTCATTTAAATGTTGGAAATAATATTGATACAACATAGTAACCAGTTCAATTGCTTTTCCTTCTTCCCCTTTTGCCAAAGGACTGGTATATACATTAGAAAACATATATTTCCTAATCCCAACCATAGCATCCGATATGTGCTTCGACATTATAATATCATCTTTTTCATAGGAATTTTTAATAATGTCCGTAATCATAGTGTTTAGTCTAGATTTTGTAGTATTACCTAGAACTTCCTTATATTCTTTTGGAATATCTTCCTCACAAATTATCTTACCACGTATGGCATCATCAATATCATGATTAATATATGCAATTTTGTCACTTAAACGTACTACTTTTCCTTCTAAAGTAGAAGGCATCGATTTGGTTTGGTGATTTTCAATTCCATCCAAAACTTCATAACAAAGATTTAAACCTTTCCCTTTTTGTTCTAACCGCTCCACAATTCGAATGCTTTGTTTACTGTGCTCAAATCCAACTTCTTTTGCTACTTGATTTAGTGCCCTTTCACCGGCATGTCCAAAAGGTGTATGGCCTAAATCGTGCCCCAAAGCAATGGACTCTGTTAAATCTTCATTCATCATCAAGGCTCTGGCTATGGTACGTGCAATTTGTGCCACTTCCAAGGTATGTGTCAGCCTTGTTCTATAATGATCTCCTTCCGGAGCCAAAAAAACCTGCGTCTTATGTTTTAGTCTTCGAAAAGATTTGCAATGAATAATTCGATCTCTGTCCCTCTGAAAGCACATACGAATATCACATGGAACTTCTTCCCGCTTTCTTCCCTTTGACTCTGAACTCAAAGTCGCATATGAACTTAAAAAACTTTTTTCTCTTAGTTCATTCTTTTCTCTTAATGTCAATATTTTTCCTCCTCTAATTTCTCCCCAAAAAACGTGTCTAAATATATTATTCAACACAATTTACATTTTCCCTTTTTTATTTTTATCTTATATTTTTAAAATATTTCTATAAAAATAAAAAAAGGCTGTCACACATAGAAAAATTTCTGCAGGATACCGGCATTTTCATAACAAAACATGCTATATCCTGCGTTAATTTTACTTAATGCAACAGCCTAAATTCGTAAAAAAGATTAAATTTATCTCACCTTAAATTGCTTAATTGATTCAGCTAACTCATTTGCATGTTCAGATAAAATCTTAGCTGTTTCTTCAAGTTGTACCACCATATCCAGCTGTTTTGCAGCAGCATCATTTACTGTAGTAGATGCACTGGCATTTTCTTCAGAAACAGCCGAAATATTTTCGATTGCTGCCAAAGTCTGAATTCTTGCAGAATCAATTTCCTGCACGCTGACTAAAATATCTTCTAAAGCACGAGATAACTTCTTAATTTGGTTATCAATGTTTTCGAAAGAACTTGTAGTACTGCTTACGGCAACTTCCTGTTCATGTACAATTTCCTGTGCTTCCATGGCAATTTTTACTGCTTTTGAAGTACTATCAACAATTTCATCAATGATTTCTTCAATCTTATTTGCAGAAATGGAAGATTGCTCAGCTAACTTTCTAATTTCATCTGCAACTACCACAAAACCTTTTCCTGCTGCTCCTGCCCTGGCAGCCTCGATAGAAGCATTTAGTGATAATAAATTGGTTTGTTCTGCGATATCATCAATGGCATTAACAATGGCTCCAATAGAACGTGATTTCACCTCTAATAATTGAATGGTTTCAATTACATTCTTAGTAATGGAAGTTGTTGATTTTGTCTTTTCATTCAAACTATCCATGTTATAAACACCATCACCAACTGCCCCTGCTGTTACATGAACAATTTCATTAATAATCTTAGTATTTTGATTTAATTTTTCAAGTTTATGGGATAAGGAATCCATCTGGTCCAAACATGCCACAGATTCATCTGCCTGTTGATTTACACCTGCTTCGATTTCTCCTGCAGCTCCATGAATATGGTCCGATGCTTCATAAATTACTGTAGCTGAATTTGTTACTGCTTCCACTGAATCTACAAGATTCCCTGAAATACCCTCAACCTTTGCAATTAAATGTTTTGTATGTGCAATCATACCGGATAATCCATTTGCCAATATATGGAATTCATCATTTTTCTTTGTTGCTACTGTTACAGTCAAATCACCCTCAGCAACCTTTTTCGTCTGTTTCAGCATATGTGAAATTGCTGAACTGATTCCCGTAGATACGATACCTCCAATCAAAGACGCAAAAATAACCGCAATAATCACAACCAGAATCGTGGTATTTTTAATCTCAATCGCTTTCTCTGTAACCGTAGTCTGTGGAACTAAAGTCGCTACACAAGCCGTGGTTCCCTGAATTTTACTAGCTACAAAAATATAAGATATACCATCAAGTTCCACATCTTTTGTAATAATTTCCTCTTCTGAATTTACAAAATCCTGATAAAAACTCTTATCTGTAAAAATAGTTTTTTCTACCTCTGTAGTAGTAATTTCATATCCATCTTCTGTAACAAGAGCAGCATAACTTCCTTCTCCAGCCTCTAATTTTGTCAATAAATCTAAAACTAACTCATTATCCAAATCAACAATTAAATACGCATCTGAGCTTGGCATTCTACGAATCATACGGAAAGAATAGTCCGTAGCAAGCACTTGGGATTTTTCATCTATAGTTCCCAACTTTCCTACCAGAAAATATCTGGAATTATCAGAATCCGCCAACTGTCCTGCAGTAGTAGATGCCATCTCTGAAAAAGCAGCAACATCATCATCATAATTATTTCCCAATGGTGTAAAAATAGATGGAGCATTATCCGTAACTACATGAACACCAGTTAAAAACGATGTTCCTGATATGTTAGTACGAAACTCTGCCTGATAACTTTCATATCTTCGCTTTTCTGTATACAAGCCGTCCAATTTACCATTTGCATAATCATCAATTTCAGAATTATTTATGTACTGATTATATTCAGCACGAACCGTGTTTACAATAAAATACAGATACTCACTGGTCATACTGATGGACGTTTGTGATGAATCCTTATAGTTAGAATTCAGACTGTCTGCCGCTTTGGAATAAGAAGTAATGCCCAAAAAAACAATAAAACAAACAGGAACTAAAATCGCAAGTAGTAATTTTGCTTTAATACTACTAATAAACCGTACCTTACCTGACCTCTTTTGAGCCTTCGATTCCGAATCCCCCTTCGCCGCCTCTTTCTTTGTTTTATTATGTTCTTTCTTACTTTTTTTTATAACGGTTTTTGTACTTTCTTCTTCCGCTTTTTTCTGCTTGTCTTTTGCCATACAATCACCCTCCGTCAACAATTTTAAAATTCATATGTAACCCTACACATTCACTTTTATTTACCACTTATTTTAACATATTTTGCAACAAGCCTCAAGGGAAAATATCAAGAAATAAAAAGGCTGTCGCAAGAAAATATTTTGACAAGATATTTTTCTATCCTTTTTATAATTATCACTTTTTTCCACACAACAGCCTCTTATCTTATTTTTTCAAAACTACTACACTATATGCCGGTAACACAATTGTGTTATCTTCCTGCATTTTAATTTCAGTTCCTTCTGTAGCTTCTACTGCCCCAACAATTTTATATTCACCATAAACAGTCTGGTCTAATAATACAGATTTCTCTTCTTTTGCAAGATTCATTAAAATTACTATATCGCTGCCATTATACTCTTTCTTCACAGCACAGATATTAACATCTGTTACTTCGTTCAAATAAGTAACAGCTCCTCTTGCAACCTCTGGATTCTGATTTCTAATCTTAATAATTTCTTTATAGAAATTATAGATTGAATTCTCATCTTCCATCTGTTCTTCTATACTTCCATACTTATGCTTAACTGTCTCCATGGCACTTGGACCATCACACATTCCCTCAGTGGATTCATCTGAGGACCAATACATCGGTGCACGTTTATTTTCATCTCTTCCGGAACCTGACATTCCCAATTCTTCACCATAATATAAGAAGGCATTTCCTGACATTAATAAATTCATAGCTCCTGCCATCTTGGTTTGCTGTATAGCAAAATCACCATTAAAATATCCCGCTGCTCTTGCCATATCATGGTTTGTAAAGAACGGTGCATCAATATAATCCGGATTAATAGCAGATAATTTTTCCTGCACTGTAACAGTACTTTGTCCATATTTTTGTCCAGTACCCTGATATAAATTACTTGTTATGATACCACTGGAATCTGCAAAGGCAAAATTAAATACACTATCAATTCCACTCTCATAGTACTGTGAAAATGTACCAAATTCATTCCATACTTCTGCAACAATATAAGCATCCTCATCAATGCTTTTTACATAATCGTTAAACCAGGATAATACTTCAATATTTTTTTCTGTCTGTCCGGAATAATATTCCTTTGCCGCATCCAGACGGAATCCAGAAACACCCAAATCCATCCAAAAAGATACAATATCTTCAATTTCCTTACGTACCGCTTCGTTTCCTAAGTTTAAATCCGGCATTTCGCTCCAGAAAGGCGCCTCATAATACCACTGCGTCCCACTAACTTGATAATAGCTGCTTCCTTGTGGTTCTTTTGTAAAATGATAGTAATCCACATACGGACATACTGTGGCATCTGGTTCTTCATCAGTTTCTAAAGTTTTTAGATAATCTGTAGCGGTTGTAAACCATTCATGTTTCGAAGACGTATGATTAATTACCAAATCAATGATAACATGGATGTCTCTATTTTCACATTCCTGCATAAATGCCTTAAAATCATCCATAGTTCCATAGTCCTTATCAATATCATAATAATCTGTTACATCATATTTATGATATGTGGTAGAAGGCATAATCGGCATCAGCCAGATACCATTCATTCCAAGATCTATATCTGTAGTATCATCACCATCATTAATATAATCTAATTTCTCTGTTAATCCTTTTAGATCACCAATCCCATCTCCATCACTATCATAAAATGAATAAACAAAAACTTCATAATAGTTACGATACTTATCATCAATGATATTCAAAGGAATTTCATTTTCATTTTCTTTCTTTTGCTGACCATTCTCCCCCGAGCCACAGCCAGTAAAAAGCAACGTGGCAGCAAGTATCATCGCTAAGAATTTTTTCATAGTAACCTCCGTTTTCAAGAATTCTTTCCTGCTAAAATATACAATTTTCATATAAAATAGTACCTTTTATGATATTATCACAAATTTGTCCTATTATTTATGTTGAACTTCCAATACCATAAAATGGATGTATGCATACACACATACATCCATTTTGGAATAAATTCTTTAACCCTTTACGGCACCTGACAAACCATCCACATAGTATTTCTGCATCTTAATAAATAAGATAGATACCGGAATGGATACTAAAACAGAACCTGCGGCAAATTGTGTAAAGAACTTATATATATATTCTCTTTCCAATAAACTCCATAAACCAATAGCTACAGTGTAACAACTTGTATCCGCACCACAAATAACCTTAGCGAAGATAAAGTCTAACCACGGAGCCATAAAAGATGTTAAAATCGTTTGTACAATAATTGGTTTTGATAGTGGAACTGTAATCTTCCAGAATACCTGAAATTTCGTTGCGCCATCAATATATGCTGCTTCATCCAGTGCCTTAGGAATCGTATCAAAGAAACCTTTCGCAGTATAGAAACCAAGTCCGGTACCTGCGGAATAAACAATTACTAAAGCCAATAATTTCAAATTACCTTCAGTTAAACCAATACCCTTTAAGATATAGTACACAGCGATCATAGACATAAATCCCGGGAACATACCTAAGATTAATGCAATGTTCATAAATGTCTTACGTAATTTAAAACGTAATCTTGACATTGTATACGCAACCGATAAAGTAAAGAAAGTTGATAAAATACATGTAAATATTGCTACAATAAAAGTATTCAAGAACCATTTTGGGAAATTGATAATACTAGTATCTGTAAGAATATTCTTATAATTATTTAAAGTATAACCCTTTGGCAAAATATAATTCACCTGCGAACCGCCTTCCTCACGGAAAGAAGTTAATATTACCCATAAAAGAGGAAGTACCCAAATAATCGCCATAACGGAAAGAATAATATGCACAACTAAATTAGAGGCAAACCTTTTTTGTGACATAGATTTTGTCTTTGTATTATTACTCATTATTGGAATTCCTCCTCGTTTTTATATGAGCCGGTATTTCGATATACGGCTAGTGAACAAGTAGCAGAAAGAACGAAGATTAAAATACCGATAACTGCGCCATAACAGAAATCAGAATTATCAATCGTTAATTTATACAGCCATGTAACCAGCAAGTCTGTCTTACCTGCTGTTCCTCTATAGTAGTCAGAAGTTTGTGGACTACCACCACTTAATAAGTAAATTACATTAAAGTTATTAATATTACCAATAAATGCTGTAATCAAACTTGGAGCTGTAATAAATAACATATATGGTAATGTAATCTTCCAGAATGTGATAAATGCATTGGCACCATCTACCTGAGCAGATTCATACAAATCAGCAGGAATATTCTGAAGTACACCAGTACATGTCAACATAGAGTGAGGAATACCTACCCATAAGTTTACAATGATAATGGTAACACGAGCCCATGTAACATCTGTAAAGAATGGAAGGGACTCTGACTCGCCTATCAGATTCAGATTACGAAGCAATACATTTACTGCACCTTCCGGCTGTAACATGGTTCTGATGATAAGCAATGATACAAACTGAGGTACTGCAATAGTTAATACGAAGATAAATCTCCAAAATGCTTTAAAGCGAGTACCCTTACGATTGATTAAAATCGCTAAAATCATACCAAAGATATAATTTAAAAATGTAGCAAAAATCGCCCATACAATAGTCCAGCCAAGTACCGGCCAGAAAGTCTTACCAAAATCACCACCAAAATCAAGTGCTGTCTTAAAATTAACAAGACCTACCCAGTCAAAAAGCTTACCTGGAACCGGATGATCTCTATCATAATTGGTAAATGCCATTAAAATCATAAATACCAATGGCATAATTGTAAAAACAATAATACCAATTAATGGGAAAAATAAGAATGTCTTATGCATATTCTTATTAAACAATTGTTTTACATCATCTAAGAAAGTTGGAATTTCTCTATATTCTCTCTTTAAAACATATACGTGATAACCGGATTTTACCGTTTCACGCCATACAAAAAAGAATGTCAAAGAAATAAATATGGTTATAACACCATATAACAAACATAACATGGAGTTATCACCAAATACAGTTTCCATCAGAGAAGTCTCAGGATTTAATCTTGTTCCCTGTTCCTGTGTACCTAGAGTAATCAAATCACCTAATGCTCTAACACCAAAGGTAACCATATAATAAACATATGCCACTTCAATCGCTAAGAAAAGTAAGCCTTTAATAACCTGCTTACGGCAAATATTACTAAGTCCCATAACGACGGCACTTAATTTACAAAAGATATCACCCTTGGTTAATGCTTCTGTAACCGGTATCTCGTAAAAAGGACTTGGTTTTTTCTTTCCAAAAATAGCCACGTCATTTCCTCCTTAACATAATGTCCTTGTGATAAAAATGCTTCACTAGTCATTACACTAATGAAGCATTCTTATTAACATCTAAATCAGATGAATTATTAACACATCACTTTGAATTATAGTCCAGAAGCAACCATATTTTCAGCCATCTTCTTAGTCTTTTCTTCAGCGTTTCCGTCGTTTACGTCACCATTTGCTAATTCTTCACCCATAGTTCCGAATGGACCCCAAACGTTGTTCATTTCTACGATCATTGGTTGAGGGAAAGAATTTTGCATTTGTTGAATTTCAACTGCTGCGACATCGCTTCCTGTTTCGATAGATGCGATAGTTGGGTTGATTTGTCTAGCTTCGTATCTAGCTTTTTGAACTTCTTCACTTCCTAAGAATACAGCTAAAGCAGTAGCAGGAGCCTGATTTCCTCTTTCAGAAGTCTTAGAGTTAACACCGATACACTTAGAACCACCATATGGTCTCATTTGGCTAGTAGTACCATTAATAGTTACAGTAGGAGCGATAGCAACACCCATGTTATCTCCTAAGATACCCTTGATATCGTTAGCAGACCAAGAACCAGTGAATACTGCGCTACATCCTTGTGATAATGGATCTGGACCCATATCAGCAACTACAAAGTTAGGATTCTTTACTAATTCTGCAAGATACTTAGTAGTAGCAACACCCATTTCATCAGCAAAACTTACGCCAGCAGATGCATCACTACCAGCTTCACCGAACAAAGTACCGTTAGCTAAGTAGAATGCTGGCATATTCCAAGAATTCTTTAATGGGAAAGCAACCTTTCCTTTTTCAAGCATAGTTTCTAAAGACTTAACATCTTCCTCAGTGTAAACTGACTTATCATAGTACATGAACCAAGTATTAGAAGTAAAAGGTACACCATAAACTTTTCCTTCGTAAGTTACAGTATTCATGAATCCTTCATCATTAGCAGAAGCAATTGCATCTTTGTAAGTACCAGCAAATTCTGCCACAGCACCAGCTGATACTAAAACGTTCATCTGGTCATTAGCGAAATAGAATACGTCAGCAGCTGCATCTAAGTCCTTAGTTACTGTATCCTTAGCATCACCTTCCGAACATACGCCATAAGTGAATTCAATATTCCATTCTGCATGAGCTTCATCAAAAGCTTCACATTGAGTCTTTAAGAATTCCTGTTCTTCCTGTGGACCCCATACTGTCAATTTAACGTCAGTAGTTTCAACAGTACCAGCTTCACTTCCGTTATCTTGTTTAGCAGTTGTTGTAGAGTCTTCCTTTTCTCCACAAGCAGCAAATGTTCCTGCTAACATCATTGCTGATAATCCAACAGCAACAAATTTTTTCATTTTTCTCATTTTTCATTACCTCTTTCTTTTTTTAAGTTAATTGGTTTATGTAGTTAAAATGGAACTCTCGCTTGTCCCATACACCACCTATAGAATATCATTAAATTGTGAGTTTGTCAACAAAATTATGCAACTCTGTTGTGAAAATTCACATTTGATTCTAAAAAAACGAATCTTTTATTGTGCTAAATCACTACGGATGCATTGTCTCTTCTCAGCTCGCTCACAACTGTTAGTGATTATAGTACATTTTTTAGTGTGTGTCAATTATTTATTTTATATTCCTATTATTTTATCGTCAAAATAACGGATAAATATCATTTATCCGTTATTTCCATTGTCACATTATACTGACACCGTTTTTAAAAACTACGAAGTTTCAAGGTAATTTTTCTATTTAAAGTATTCTACACCTGATTCAAAAATACCTTGATTCTGTTCTCCATAAATATTAACAGCAACCATATCTCCTCTTCTTTCAGAATGAGCCATCTTTCCTAACACTCTTCCATCCGGACTGGTAATACCTTCAATTGCCATATAAGAACCGTTAATATTATATGCTTCGTCCATGGTTGGATTTCCCTCTGCATCCACATACATAGTAGCAATTTGTCCATTCTGAGCCAGCTTATTAAGCCACTCTTTATTTGCAACAAATCTTCCTTCACCATGAGATGCTGGTACAGAATATACTTTTCCCAATTCTGCTTTTTGCAACCATGGGGATTTATTGGTAACTACTTTTGTATATACCATCTTAGACTGGTGACGACCAATACTGTTCATGGTTAGAGTTGGAGAATCTTCTTTTTGTTCGACGATTTCTCCATATGGCACCAAACCTAATTTAATAATCGCCTGGAAACCATTACAAATACCAAGGGCCAATCCATCTCTTTCATTTAATAATTTCATTACTTCTTCCTTAATCTTTTCATTACGGAATGCAGTTGCAATAAATTTACCAGAACCATCTGGTTCATCACCTGCAGAGAATCCGCCTGGGAACATGATAATCTGCGCGTCTTTGATTCCATTTGCAAAAGCATCTACAGATTCTCTGATACCTGCTTCTGTCATATTACGGAATACCACAGTTTCAACTTTTGCTCCAGCGGCTTCAAATGCTTTAGTGGAATCATATTCACAGTTTGTACCAGGAAATACTGGAATAAATACTTTCGGTACTGCTACTTTATTCTTACAAATATAAATATCCTTCGTATCATAAAGGGCAACATCGATTTTTTCTTCTTTCACGTCAGATACTGTCGGGAATACATCTTCCAATTTATCTGTCCAAACCTTAATAGCCTCTTCCATTTCAAGTTTCATGTCCTTATAAATAAACTGAGCTTCATCCACAGTTTCACCGATTACAGTATATGGAACTTCCAACGAATCAAGTACATCTGATTTTACTTCCAGGATAATAGAAGTATAATCTTTCGCAGTTAATTCCTCTTTTGACAATGAATCATTTAATTTTACACCAATCTTGTTACCAAATGCCATCTTGCTGACTGCTTCGATGATTCCACCAAAACCAACAACATAGGAAGATAATACTTTCTTTCCCTTGATGTCTTCAAATAATTTTCCATAAACGTTTAAGGCATCTTCATAAGAAGGAATGTCATACTCGTTCTTTTTCACATCTACCTTAACTAACATGTTACCGGCAGATTTCAATTCGCTTGTAACTACATTTTTACCTTCTGCAACATTTACTGCAAAAGAAACTAAGGTAGGAGGAACATCAATGTCATTAAAAGTTCCAGACATACTATCCTTTCCACCGATAGATGGAAGTCCTAAGCCCATTTGAGCATCATATGCACCAAGAAGTGCACTTAATGGTTCACCCCAACGCTTTTCATCATTACCTAGTCGTTTAAAATATTCCTGGAATGTAAAACGAATCTTTGTAACATCACCACCGGCAGCTGCAATTTTTGCTACAGAATTAAGTACTGCATAAACAGAACCATGATATGGACTCCAGCTGGATAAATACGGATCAAATCCGTAACTCATCATAGTAACTGTATCTGTCTTTCCTTTTAATACCGGTAATTTTGCAATCATAGTCTGAATTGGAGTCAGCTGATACTTACCACCATATGGCATGGTAACTGTACCGGCACCAATGGAACTATCAAACATTTCTACCAAACCTTTTTGTGAACATACATTCAAATCACTTAATGTATCTAGCCATAATTTTTTCACATCTGTTTCTTTTGCTGTTGTCTTAAAATAATTCTGCTTTTCATCCGGCATAGTAACGATAACATCCGTTTCCTGATGTGCACCGTTGGTATCCAAGAAAGCTCTGGAGATATTCACAATTTCTTTCTCTCTCCAAATCATTACCAATCTAGGCTCTTTTGTCACTTCCGCTACTACAAGTGCTTCTAAGTTTTCTTCTTCAGCATAACGGAGCATCGCATCCACATCTTTTGGATCAACTACAACTGCCATACGTTCCTGAGATTCAGAAATCGCTAATTCTGTTCCATCCAGACCTGCATATTTCTTTGGTACCTTGTCCAAATAAATATGTAGACCATCTGCTAATTCACCAATAGCAACAGATACACCGCCTGCACCAAAATCGTTACATTTCTTAATTAATGAAGCCACTTCTTCTCTTCTGAACAAACGTTGAATTTTTCTTTCTGTAGGTGGATTTCCTTTTTGTACTTCTGCACCACAGGTTTCAATAGAAGCTTCTGTGTGTGCTTTAGAGGAACCGGTGGCACCACCACAGCCATCTCGTCCGGTACGACCTCCAAGTAATATAATCATGTCGCCAGGATCTGAGTTTAATCTTTTTACGCATCTTCTAGGAGCTGCACCCATAACCGCACCGATTTCCATTCGCTTTGCAACGTAATCTGGATGATATACTTCATTTACCAAACCGGTTGCCAAACCAATCTGATTACCATAAGAGCTATATCCATGTGCCGCTCCGGTTACAATCTTTCTTTGTGGTAATTTTCCCTTTAATGTCTGGTCTAAAGACTTCGTTGGGTCTGCAGCACCGGTTACACGCATTGCCTGATATACATAAGAACGTCCTGACAATGGATCACGGATCGCCCCACCAAGACAGGTAGCAGCTCCACCAAATGGTTCAATTTCTGTTGGATGATTATGAGTTTCATTCTTGAAACTTACCAGCCACTCTTCTTCCACTCCATCAATTTTCACAGGTACTACGATTGAACATGCATTGATTTCATCTGACACTTCCATGTCATCTAATTTGCCATCTTTCTTTAACTTTTTCATAGCCATCAACGCAATATCCATAAGGCATACAAACTTATCATCTCTGCCTTTATATAATTCTTCTTTATTTGATAAATAACTTTCATAGGATTCTTCCATGATTTTTTTGTAAAAACCATCTTCGAAAGTAACATTCTTTAACTCTGTAGAAAAGGTTGTATGTCTACAGTGATCAGACCAATAGGTGTCCAAAACCCGAATTTCCGTCATAGACGGATCCCTTTGTTCTTCTTTATTAAAATAACTTTGAATATGCAGAAAATCTTTAAAAGTCATAGCAAGTCCTAATGAATCATATAATTCTTTTAATTTCGCTTCTGACATATCCTTAAATCCATCAAAAATTAAAACATCTTCCGGTTCTTTAAAATCACTTACCAATGTATCCGGTTTTTCTTCTTTTGCCTGTCTGGAATCCACCGGATTAATGCAGTATGCCTTAATTCTTTCTATATCATCCTGAATTAAATTTCCTTTTAACACATAAGTAGTAGCCGTTTTAATTACCGGTTCTTCTTTTTCATTTAATAACTTAACACATTGTTCTGCCGAATCTGCACGCTGGTCAAACTGTCCAGGCAGGTATTCTACTGAAAATACGATTTCATCTTCTGAAACCGATATTTCTTCTTCGTACAAAATATCTATTGGCGGTTCACTGAATACAGTTCCCAACGCTTTTTTATAGGTTTCATCTGAAAGATTTTCAATATCATAACGAACCAATACCCTGGCATCTTTCACATCAATCCCTAAATAACTTTTTACTTCTTCTAATAATTCTTTTGCTTTTACAGCATAGTCTGTTTTCTTTTCCACGTAAATACGCTTTACATTGCTCATAACTAACCTCCGTAAGTTCTTTTGTACCATCTTATCAATATGTTATGAAATGAAGATAGCATTTTTATGATACTACGAAACCAGGAAAAAGTAAATTGATTTTGTAATCTTTTATCGATTTTAGGTTCCTTTCATCAAAAAAAGACGCCAAAAGCGTCTTTTTTCATCATTAGCCGATAATCTTTTCTACAATCGCTACCAATTTTTCAGGTTCAAATGGCTTTGGTATAAATTCATCCGCTCCGAATTTAACCGCTTCCACCATTTTAGTCTTTTGACCTGCAGCAGTAACCATGATAGCCTTGGAATTCGGATGACTTTCTTTTATTTTCTGAAGAGCCCCTATACCATCCAAAACCGGCATGGTAATATCCAAAGTTACTAAATCAGGATTTAATTCATCAAATAACTTAGCACCTTCTTCACCGTTTGCAGCTTCTCCCACAACTGTATGTCCTGCAGACTCTAAAATACTTCTTAAAATCTTTCTTGATGTTCTTGAATCATCGACAATTAAAATATTCGCCATTTATATTCCCTATGCTGCTATTACTCATATAACAAAATAGTCGCATTTTTCCTTTCTAATATTTTCTTTCTTTTATATCCTACCGATTACTCAACAATTACCTTCTTATCTAAAGCAAGTACTAATTCAACCTTCTTACCTGACAAGAAAACCGGTAATACATACAATTCATCGGAACGAACCACCTTAGCATCCATAGCCATCATTGGTGGGTGCATATCCATATCAATTTCATTCTCGCTCAAACTAGAAGCAAACAAACCGTTTATAGTATTAATAAACTCACAGATAGAATCCAACACATCTTCATCTACCTCTGTAAATTCTTCCTTTGCAAACTGAGAACCAATATGTACTAAACCAGCCTGCCCACCTACAAAACCAACGAATAATTCATGGTCCCCAAACATACTTTGGCAAGCTGCCTTATCTATACTGATTTCATCTTTTATGTACAATTCTTCCATTCTTATTTCCGTGTCAATAAAACGATTCAAATTACGTACCATTAAAGACAAATAGTCCTTTGTCATCCCTTGCGCCTTTTTTGTAAACAAAGGAACCACCTTGTCCAAATCACTGCTCTTTAAATCTTCCATTTCTTCATCTGAATAGCCATTATCCTGCTTAAATTCTTCCAGATACTTATTTAAATCAGACATATCCAAAAGACCTTCTTCTGTTATGGTTTGAACAAACTGAAGATATGCATCACCTTGTTTTTTAAGTAGTTGTCCAACTTGATCATCTGTTAAATAACCTTTCGAAACAGCTATATCTCCAAACCTTTTATCCATCAATGTCTGTAAAGTATTTACCTCATCCGCCTGTGCCTGAGTCATTAATTTCGTTTCAACTGCTAAAAGTCCTAACTTTACTCTGGCATTTTTTTGCTTTTCAATCACATTATCACATTCTTTTTGGGTAATAACGTTCTTATCTACCAGGTACTTCCCAAAATATAATCCAAACATGTTCTTCCTCCTTGTTCCATTCATCTTATAGATAATTATATCTTTATTTTTAAATAAATGCAACCCATTTTCAAACATTTGTCATAATTATTCATGGATTTGAATAAATTATAAAAAGGACAATAACTATAAGAAAAGAGGTTTTCTCATGAATAAATCAACCAAAATTGTTGTTTTACGTGGTCGTGAACTTATGTATACCGGGATTTTTGTTGTTTTAGGCATTATCCTGATTCTTCTTTTGATTCTTATGTTCTTCCCGAAAAAAGAAAGGGAAAACAACAATGCAAAATATCACCCTGGAATCTATACTTCAACCCTTACTCTAGGAGAATCCACCTTAAATGTTGAAGTCACAGTAGATGAAACCCATATCAAACAGGTGAATCTGGTGAATATAGATGAAAGTATCACTACCATGTATCCTTTACTAACACCAACACTAGAAGAAATCAATCAAAAACTAAGTACTACCGACAACCTTGATGATTTAGAAATCTCCCAGAATCAGTACACAAACATACTATTGGTTCAATCCATTAAAAACGCTGCCAAGAAAGCGGAGATTCAAGAATAGAACGTACGATAACGCTATATCCGGTCATAATGTAACAAAAAGCACAGAGTCCTAATTCCCTCTGTGCTTTCTTAATTATCCTATTACATCCGACATATCATACATACCAGCTGTTTTTTTTGCCAGGAACTTAGCTGCACTTACTGCACCTTTTGCAAAAATTGCTTTTGAATATGCTGTATGCTTAAACTCTACCACTTCATCCATCCCCGCAAAGATTACTTCATGTTCTCCTACAATGCTTCCACCACGCACTGCACTGATACCCAGTTCTTTTTTCTCTCTCGCTTTTCTTTCCTTACTTCTATCAAAAACATACTCGTATTCATTATCCATAGCGTCATTGATAGAATCTGCCAAAGCCAATGCGGTGCCAGACGGTGCATCCACCTTTAAATTATGGTGTTTTTCTACAATTTCAACATCAAATCCTGCCGGAGCCAGGGTTTTAGCTGCTTCTTTCAAAAGCTTCAACAACATATTAATACCCAGCGACATATTAGCAGATTTTAAAACTGCAATATTTTTGCTGGCTGCATAAACCTTCTCTAGTTGTTCTTCTGATAATCCTGTTGTACATAAAACCACCGGTATTTTCTTATCTACCGAATATTCCAAAAGAGCATCCACAGCCTTTGCAGAAGCAAAATCAATAATTACATCCGCATTTTCCTTGCATTCTGTAAGGGATGCATACACCGGATAGTCATTTTTTTGCTCAGTGCAAATATCAATTCCTGCAACGATGGTGCATGCCTCGTCTTGTGCTACAATATCAGAAACTACCTGCCCCATCTTTCCATTACATCCGTGCATTATTATCTTTGTCATAAGCCAACTCCTATTCTGTTACTTTAATCCCTAGTTTTTTCATTTCTTCTGCTAATCTCACTGCATTTTGCGCTTCCATTTCTGTCAACGGCATTCTAAGTCCACCTGCATTCATTCCCATTAAATTTACTGCTTTTTTCACAGGAATTGGATTTACTTCACAAAATAGTGCATCGATTAATTTCATATATTTTAATTGAAGTTTTAAACTTTCTTCCGTTTCGCCAGCCAAATATTTTGCAACAATGTCATGTGTTTCCTTTGGTACTACATTTGCAAGTACAGAAATAACTCCTTTTCCACCAAGAGAAAGAATTGGTACAATCTGATCATCATTTCCTGAATAAATATCAATACATCCCTCTGCCATAGCAGCAAGTTTAGCAACTTGAGAAATATTTCCACTTGCTTCTTTAATTGCTACAATCTGATCTACATTTTTTGCTAAAGTCACCGCAGTTTCAGGAAGAATATTACAACCTGTTCTTCCCGGAACATTATATAAAATCATAGGGAGATCTGCTGACTTTGCAACCTCTGTAAAGTGAGCTATCAATCCCTTCTGCGTTGCTTTATTATAATAAGGTGTAACCACCAAAAGTCCGTCTGCACCGTATTTCGCTGCTTCTTTTGATAAATATACAGCAGTTTCTGTGCAATTTGAACCTGTACCTGCAACCACCGGCACTCTCTTATTTACATGTTCGATACATACTTTAATGCATTCTAAATGTTCTTCATGTGATAATGTAGATGCCTCTCCAGTAGTTCCACAGATAATAATTGCATCTGTACCATTTTCAATTTGAAAATCAATTAATTTTCTTAATTGTTCATAATCTACTGATAAATCATCCTTAAAAGGTGTAATAATTGCTACTCCTGAACCAGTAAAAATTGCCATATTAAATTCCTCCCTATAAAAAAATAAAGGTCGGCATACATGCGCCGACCTAGAACACTATTTCAATAGTAACTCTAAGTAGCACTCCATCTTACGATGACAGTTACACAGCTCTTAACTATGTACCCAGTAATACATACGACAGGATATGTAAAACTTCGGCATTTTCCCCTTTCCTTCCACTTCTTAGATTCCGTCAATCTCTATGGAACTACTAATAAAAAATGCGCCTCTACTAAAGTGATTTCATTAATTGAATGGTATCACTACTATCTCCTATTGTCAAGTGATTTTTCTTTCTCTTCTATTCACTACACGATACAATTTCATATACATTCTCTGCAATCCGGGCTATGGATTTAGGAATTTTCCTTCCTGTCAGCATAATTTCAAGTCCATCTGAAGGATATAATAAAAGGTCATATAACTGCGCCTCCGTAATTACTTCATTATCTACCAGTCCTAAGACTTCGTCTAAAATAAGCAAATCACACTCTGCAGTATCCATAACTTTTCGTACATAATTCAGAGCATTGATAATTTTAATATTTTGTTCTTCTTTTTCCTTCATTGTTAAATCTTCATAATTTTTATTTCCTGTTTCAAAGGACAAAATCTTTAATTCCGGTTCCAATCTTCCTATCATTTCCTGGTTATCATATAACTTTCCCTTTAAGAAGCTTACCAGAATTACCTGTTGTCCTTCACATATTTTTTTCATTGCATACCCCATGGCAGCCAATGACTTTCCTTTTCCATTACCAAAATACACCTGAATTTTACTCATTTCCTCACACAGCCTTTCAAATGAAAGTTTATTCCAAACACTCCATTTTGCTAACAGAAACTTCGTAAGCAACTTTACTTACAAAAGTATCTTCCCCGATTTTCTTCTGATATTCCCTGCTTTGAATTCTTCCATATACTGCAACATGTTCTCCTACCTGAAGTTTTCCTGCAAATCTTGCATTTCTTCCCCAGCAAATACATGGAATATAATCTGACTTTCCATATGCTCTGTTCACTGCCAACAAAACATCTGCTATTTCCCTTCCTAATGGTGTCATTCGATACACCGGTTCTTTACAGACATATCCATCCAAATAAATATGATTTGGCTTTCCTATCACTTCATCGTCATCAAGTATGCGTATTTCCCGCACAAATAAAGATAATATCAGTTTATTGTGACCATTTTCATGTTTATTATATGACCTGAATTGCCCTTTTGCTTCAATTTTTTTTCCAACGATGTTTTTCGAAACATCAATCAGACGATCCGAAACCATATAAGGTATTACATCACTTGCATCACTAAGGCGTTTTACCAACACCTCAACCACATAGAATCCTTCTCCAAACACTTCGTGGCTAAAAACAAAATCCGAAACCACCTCTCCAGCAATCATCGCCTGGTTGTTACAAAAAATCTTATCAGTCATTTTTTTCTCCCTTCAATATGTACAATATTTCTAACACTTTTTGTGTAGTACTATAGATATGCACAGATGTCCAAGAGTAGAACCCATTATCCTCGATATTTCCCGACAATTTTTACGGATTAAGTTTTCATTACATTGACTGGTCCATACTTCTTTTTTCTATATAGTGAAAAAACTCTTCAGCAAACTCCCTTTTTCCAATCATACTAACAGCATATGATGTCTGTTTTATCTTAAATGTAATCACATCAATCTGCAATGTTTCATCCGGACGCACAAAATTTAAATCTTCAACTTCATCATAAGTATAGGTATATCTTCCTTTTTTATTTTGAATTATAATTTTATCATCCTGCAATTCATAGGTAATGTCGTAAGCCGACACTTTTACACTTTCCTTTATAAGATAATATCCAAATCCTAATCCACCTGCAATAAAAACCATAGAAAGAATCATATGCCTGCTATTTCCCATCACCATACTGATAAGACGAACCAAAGACAATCCGAAAAATAATATTCCAACCATCCTAAATGCAGTCCTGTTTTGTTTTCTCTTTTTTTGTTCGTATACCACTGCCTCACCTACCTTCTTCACTTCCTCATATCCAAAAGAGACAAGAATTCTTATACTCTCATAAGAATATAGCACTTTTAAAAATAATCTGCAAGAAAATATTATTATTTTAAGTTTTTCCTTGTCTGCTTACTTTTCTTGTGTTAGAATGTTATGCGTTGTAATAAAAGGAAACGTTAATATAAGAAAGAAGGATAAAACAATGATAAGAGAAGATGTAAGAAACATCGCCATTATAGCTCATGTTGATCATGGTAAAACCACACTTGTAGACGTATTATTAAAACAAAGTGGTGTTTTTCGTTCCAATCAGGAAGTAGCAGAACGTGTCATGGACTCCAATGACATCGAAAAAGAAAGAGGAATTACTATATTATCAAAAAACACAGCTGTTATGTATGGAGATACCAAAATTAATATCATCGATACTCCCGGACATGCTGATTTTGGTGGTGAAGTAGAACGTGTTCTCAAAATGGTAAATGGTGTTATTTTAGTAGTAGATGCTTTTGAAGGTGCTATGCCCCAAACTAAATTCGTATTAAAAAAAGCATTGGAACTTGATCTTCCAGTTATCGTTTGTGTAAATAAAATTGACCGTCCAGAAGCCAGACCAGAGGGTGTTATTGATGAAATTTTAGAGCTTTTCATTGATTTGGATGCCTCAGAAGAGCAACTAGATTGTCCATTTATTTTTGCATCTGCAAAAGAAGGAACAGCCTCTTTAGATTATAATGTCCCGGGAACTGACATGAAACCATTATTCGAAACCATCATTGACTACATTCCGGCTCCAACCGGAGATGAAAATGCTGCCACTCAGATATTAATTAGTACAATTGATTATAATGAATACGTTGGACGTATTGGTGTTGGCAAAGTTGATAACGGAACAATTAAAGTAAATCAAGAAGTTGTTATGGTTAATGCTCATGATGAATCTGTAAATAAAAAAGTGAAGATCAGCAAATTATATGAATTTGATGGATTAAATAAAGTAGAAGTAACAGAAGCCACTGTTGGATCCATTGTTGCAATCTCAGGCATTGCAGACATTCACATTGGTGATACTTTATGCTCACCGGAAAACCCTACTCCTATCCCATTCCAAAAGATTTCCGAGCCTACCATTGCTATGCATTTCCTTGTAAACGATAGCCCACTGGCTGGTCAGGAAGGTAAATTTGTTACGTCCAGACATCTAAGAGAACGTCTATTTCGCGAATTAAATACCGATGTTTCTCTTCGTGTTGAGGAAACGGATACAACCGAATCTTACAAAGTATCCGGACGTGGTGAATTACACTTATCCGTGTTAATTGAAAACATGAGAAGAGAAGGTTATGAATTTGCAGTAAGTAAAGCTGAGGTTTTATATAAAACAGACGAAAATGGCCAAAAATTAGAACCTATGGAAACTGCTATTATTGATGTTGCGGATGAATTTTCCGGCACTGTTATCAGTATGTTAAACCAGAGAAAAGGTGAACTGCAAGGAATGTCCACTACAAATGGTGGTTATACCCGTCTAGAGTTTTCTATCCCTTCTAGAGGCTTAATTGGATTTAGAGGTGAATTTCTAACTGCAACAAAAGGAACCGGCATTATCAACACTTTATTCGATGGATATGGCCCATTCAAAGGTGAAATCCAATACAGAAAACAAGGTTCTCTAATTGCCTTTGAAAGTGGTGAAACCATCACTTACGGTCTGTTCAACGCCCAGGAACGTGGTACATTATTCGTAGGACCTGGCGAGAAAGTATATGCAGGTATGGTAATCGGACAAAACGGAAAGGCAGAAGACATCGAAGTAAATGTTTGTAAGAGAAAACAGCTTACCAACACCCGTGCTTCAGGTTCTGATGATGCATTAAAACTTACACCACCTAGAATCTTAAGTTTAGAACAGGCTCTTGAATTCATTGACACTGATGAACTTTTAGAAATTACACCGGATAATATCCGTATCCGTAAAAAAATCCTTGATCCAACCTTAAGGATGCGTGCAAAGAGAAATATGCAAAATTCATAACATCATAAAAATGAACACAGGAGGATATGAATATGGAGAAAATTGCTAGTTTCACAGTAAATCATTTGGATTTGTTACCTGGAATTTATGTTTCAAGAAAAGATTTTATTGGTAACGAAATTATTACTACCTTTGATTTACGTTTTACCAGACCTAATCTGGAACCAGTATTAAACAATGCAGAAATTCATACCATTGAACACTTGGCTGCTACTTTTTTAAGAAATGATCCGGAAATTAAAGATAAAGTAATCTATTTCGGACCAATGGGATGCCGAACCGGTTTCTATTTTATTTTAGCCGGTGACTATACTTCTTCTGATATCGTTGATATCATGATTCGTACTTTCAATTTTATCAGTGACTTTGAAGGAGATGTACCAGGAGCAACCCCTCGGGACTGTGGCAATTATCTTGATATGAATCTACCACTTGCAAAGTATATTGCCAAACGCTACCTCGAAGAAACACTTTTAAAACTTACTCCGGCAAACTTAAATTATCCTTCCTAAGCAACCTCCGATAATTAACACTAAACTACTATAATTCATGACATATCTTTTAGACCACCACCAGCGTAACCGGATATCGTATTTTCGCAGTTGTCGTTTATAAGATATGTCAATTTAAAAATATTTTTTTAGAATACTTTCTTTCGTTTGTGAAATACTAATCTAGTAAATAATCATAACATGAAAGGAAGTTTTTTTATGCGTAGTAGTCAGGAAATTTACAAAGAAGTGGCTGAAGAATGTGATTCTTATAAAGCAGTGGATTCACAACACAAAAACGCCTTCACAAACTCAGCCAAAGAAATCAGCTGTCTAAGCTGTCAACATTTTTCTGCTGATGAACATTGTGTATTGGATTTATATGACAAAATCGTAGCTAAATTATAAAAACACTAAAACTCTTCATAAAAAAATGAGGGAATCTTTCCCTCATTTTTTTATTGTACTACTTCTATGTTATCTGGTTGTATTGAAACTTCAGTAGATGTCACCGGAGTTTCACTAGAACTTTCCTCCGTCGTTATCTCTTCAGATCCAGTATTTCCTTCTTCTTTCGTATCCGAAGTCGAATTCTCTGTTGACTGTTCAGAAGAATTTTCCGTAGAATCAAAATCTGATTCCTCCGTACTTATGTCATTCTCTGTAGAAATCAGACTCTCATCTTCCTCATCACTTTCATCTTCCTCATCACTTTCATCATCCTCAGTAGATACTGAAGCTGTATTTTTCGCTGCCTCGCCTCCGTTGCCTTTATTCGCATTATAACCTTCTACACCCTGGCTATTATACTTATCTGATATCGGACCATCATAAAAATCACTTTCTTTATCTTCCGAGGTAGAATCTTCTTCCTTGTCAACTTCTACTTTTGTATTGGAAGATAAATTTTCTGTTGCTGTATCAGTAGTTTTATTGGTTTTAAAGTTATAATCCATAAGCGGAAATACAATAAACACCGCAAGAATAAGCAAATCAACAATTGCCATTGTCATAACAGATAATAATAATTTTTCTTTTTTTATTTTTTCCCATAAATCCATTTCACATTTCCTTATACGAATAAAATTACCAACAGTTATTTTTAATCAAAACTTAAATACATGCTACTGTCCACTCTCGGACAGCAACATATATACTACATAATTACTTGTTTTTAACATCTTTCAAAGCCAGACTAATTTTTCCTGTACGATCAACATCCAATACATGAACCAAAACTTCATCTCCAATGTTGACAATATCTTCTACTTTTTCTACCCTTTCTTTACAAAGTTTAGAAATATGAATCAATCCGTCCTTGTTAGGAGACAACTCTACAAAGGCTCCAAATGGCATAATACGGACTACTTTTCCTTCATAATCCTTTCCAACCTCAATCGGATCTACAATAGAACGAATCATCTTAATCGCTTTTTCTATGCCTTCCTGTTCTACGCAACAGATATCAACACTTCCGTCTTCTGAAATATCAATTTTAACTCCCGTTTCTTCAATAATGGCATTAATGGTTTTTCCTTTTTGTCCGATGATTTCTCCAATTTTTTCCGGGTCGACTTTAATCTGTTGTATTTTCGGAGCATACTTTCCAACAGCTTCCCTTGGCTTATCAATGGCTTTTGCCATAACTTCATCTAAAATATAGGTTCTTGCCTCTTTTGTTCTTGCAATAGCTTCTTTAATAATATCATTTGTCAATCCATGAATCTTTATATCCATCTGTATTGCAGTAATACCTTTATGAGTACCTGCAACCTTAAAGTCCATATCCCCAAAGAAATCTTCTAATCCCTGGATGTCTGTTAATACAATATAATCATCATCTGTATCTCCGGTTACAAGTCCGGCAGAGATACCGGCTACCGGTCTTTTAATCGGCACACCTGCTGCCATAAGAGATAATGAAGATGCACACACACTGGCTTGGGAAGTGGAACCATTCGATTCCATGGTTTCTGATACAGTCCGAATCGCATATGGGAATTCTTCTTTTGAAGGCAGAACCGGAACCAAAGCCCTCTCAGCTAATGCACCATGTCCAATCTCACGTCTTCCAGGACCTCTTGAAACCTTAGTTTCACCAACAGAATATGCCGGGAAATTATAATGATGCATATATCTTTTTTCTGTTTCAGCAACATCAAGACCATCTAATTTCTGACATTCTGATAAAGGTGCTAACGTACATACGTTTAAAATCTGTGTCTGTCCTCTGGTAAACATACCTGAACCATGAACTCTAGGTAAAATGTCAACTTCAGCTGCTAAAGGACGAATCTCATTAATCGCTCTTCCATCCGGACGCTTATGATCAACTAAAATCATCTTACGAACAGTCTTTTTTTCGTATTGATAAATCGCTTCACCTAAAATCGCAAGCCACTCTTCATTCTCAGCGAAAGCTTCTCTTAACTTCTCATCAATTGCCTTAATATTTTCTTCACGAACCTGTTTTTCGTCTGTAAATACTGCCGCTTCCATTTCTTCCGGTGGAACGATTTCTTTTATGGCTTTAAATAATTCTTCCGGTACAGAACAACTTTCATAAGAATGCTTTTCTTTTCCACATTCTGCAACAATCTTCTCAATAAAAGCAATAACTTGCTGATTCACCTCATGAGCCTTAAAGATTGCTTCTAACATTTTATCTTCCGGAATTTCATTAGCACCGGCTTCAATCATAATTACCTTCTCTTTGGTAGATGCAACTGTAAGTTGTAAGTCAGATACTGCCTTTTGTGCAGCATTTGGATTGAATACAAATTCTCCATCAACCAGACCAACCTGGGTAGTGGAGGTCGGACCATCAAACGGAATATCAGAAATAGCCGTTGCAATAGCAGAGCCAAGCATTGCCGTTAATTCTGGTGCACAGTCCGGGTCTACCGCCATAACTAAGTTATTTAAAGTTACATCATTTCTATAATCCTTTGGAAATAACGGACGCATTGGTCTGTCAATAACACGGGAAGTCAAAATCGCATTCTCCGATGCCTTTCCTTCCCTTTTATTAAATCCTCCCGGGATTTTTCCTACTGCATACAATTTTTCTTCATATTCCACGCTTAATGGAAAGAAATCAATTCCTTCCCTTGGTTTATCTGAAGCAGTCGCAGTAGATAATACTACTGTTTCGCCATAATGCATTAAAGCTGCTCCATTTGCTTGTGCTGCTACTCTTCCAACATCAACACGTAAAGTTCTCCCAGCAAGTTCCATTGTAAAACTTTTGTACATATCTTATTCTCCTTTTCGCCTGCAATTCTCATAACTTTTATTATACCATTATCCATCTAGAATTTCTACTATTTTTTTCAAAGACAATAATAACAGCTACCATCAATACTACAGTAACAGCCAGACCACCTTCTGCCCCAAATGTGCCACCGTTTATAATATTAGCATTTTCTTCCCCCAATAAAAACAACGGCTCTCCCATATTATTCCCACTTACTTCAAAGCCAAATATATTCCCTTGCAAAAAGTTCCATATGGTGTGAATCCCACATACTCCGGCTATTCCATCATCCGACATTGCATACAAAGATGCAAATACACCAAAAAGAATAATATTAATAATTGCAAGCACTGTTACCCCTGCATTGAGCATATGAAATATCCCAAAAAGAACTGAATTCACGATAACCGCCGTCCAGAATTTTTCCCTTACAGACAATCTTGACATCAGATAACCACGAAACATCACTTCTTCATTCATCCCCTGCAGGATAAACCCACCAAAAAATAATAAACAGCTTCCAAAGGAAAACTTAGGATTCATTCCATTAAATTCGATACTTCCACTTCCCAAATTTAAAAGCACTACTATTCCAAACAATAAAAATCCAACACCCAACCCTTTTATATATTTTGAAAGAAAATTATTAGAAGAAAATCCTAAAGACCGAAAACTTCTTTTTTCAGCAAAACGCGCCCAAATAATAAAAGTCAAGGTTGCAAAAATAGTAGAATACAAAGCTACCAGATAAAAAGAAGGCGGCAGCTTACTCATTAATATCATGGTTTTTTCATAGACTGTATCTACATAACTTTTAAGAATATCTGTCAAGGACTCCCCTTTAAAAAGCTCAAATTCATCCAGCCTTCCCTCTGACACAGACAAAGAACCTTGATTTATCTGGTTTAGTATTTCTTCCTCAGCATTATCTTCCCATTGGACAATTTCTCCTGTAGATTCTACATCCGCTTCCAGCCACTCAAGAATTGCCTCCAACTGTGCCATACTCTCGCCATCTAATCCATATGTGCTATGATTTTCATCTGTATAACCAGGTATATCAAAACTTTCTTCACTTGTACCTTCAATAGTGATGGACGAAACGGGATTAAGCGAAGATAAATCAACCTCCTTTATGATAAAAGAAACCAGTGAAATCGTTTGTAATATTGTAGGTATTATGTTTCCCACGAAAAACAGTACAAAAAACACTATAACTGCAACAACTGCTTTTTTACTTCCTTTTGCCTCCTCACTCCCTTCCATCCATTCCGGAAGTTCCATATCAAACATTTCCTGCATATTTCCCATTTCATTCCTCCCTTTTCATGATAGAAAACAACCTTGCAGTTACTCTGCAAGGCATGTCTGATGTCGTTCTATAACTTGATTGCTAATCTTAGCTCTGTTTATCATAACGTAACCGGTATTCCAAAAACTCCTCCACCGGTAATGGCTTTGAGAAGAAATATCCTTGCACCAAATCACAACTGCTCTGTTTTAAGAACTCCAGCTGTTCCTGGGTTTCTACCCCTTCCGCAATCACTTTTAAATCCAAATCTTTTACCATAGCTACTGAATGTTGCACAATCTTCTTTCCTTTTTCTGTAGATAATATCTCATCCAAAAATCCTTTGTCTAATTTTACAACATCCACTGGTACATTCTTCAACATATTCAAAGAGGAATATCCAGAACCAAAATCATCCATATTCAATAAAAATCCGTGTTTTTGCAATTCATAAAGTACTTTATACAAAGAATCCACATCATCTAAAAATAAACTTTCAGTAAGTTCCAATTCCAAATACCGTGGTTCAATATCATATTTTTTTACTAGGCCCACTACTTTCTCTACAAGATTAGAGTTATAAATATGATACCTTGATATATTGATGGACAATGGAATTGGTGAATATCCCTGATTCATCCAATCTCTCAAAGTTTTACAAGTTTGTTCCCATACATACTCATCCAACTTCAGAATGAATCCATTCTTCTCAAATAAAGGAATAAAAATAGACGGTTGAATCATTCCTTTGACAGGATGTTTCCAGCGAACCAAAGCCTCTGCACCAACTACCCGTTTTGTTCTGATGTCATGTTTCGGTTGTAAATATACCACAAACTGTCCATCTCTTAAAGCACTTCTCATTTCTCCTTCAATCTCTCTGTCCCGCATCATCTGCACACGGTACATATCATTGAAAAATGCATAATTTTGAAGTTTACTTCCTTTAATCTGCTTCCTTGCAATAGAAGAACGGTCATACATCAAATTCGCAGGAAGGCTTGTATCATCCGCCAATAAAATTCCAAAGAAAACTTCAACTTCATATTTTTTTTGATGATTTTGGATTAAAACAGTTAATTTGTTTATCCAACGCACCACCTCATCCTCATGATGATATCCCATCATCATGGCAAATACATCAGAATGCATCCTTCCATAAATTACATTTGGTTCCGCTTTAATCCGAATGATATCCGCAATAAACTTAATTACCCGGTCACCTTCCAGATTTCCATAAACATCATTGATAATCTTTAACTTATCGACATCCAGTGAAATCATGGCATAATATGGAAATTCATCTTTTCTGAGCATTTTATTACATTCACGATAAAATTTATCCATATTATAAATCGCCGTCATGGAATCATATTCTGCCCGATATTTCAAGGTTTCATATGCTTTCATATATTCATCCACATTATTAATGGTTCCTACAACTTTTTTAATACTTCCCTTGTCATCATCGTAAACATTCGTCAACATCCATTTGCACCATGAATATTCCCCGGTAATTTTATGTTTCATACGAACCGTTACTTCAACATTTGATTTACCTGTACGATATTCATCCCGAAATGCATGAAATTTCGACATATCTTCAGAGTGAATAATAGAATCTTCCATTACAATATCTAAAATGTCCCTGCCACGATATTCTTCAATATAGTCTTCGAAAAATTTTTTTGACACATATCTGATATTCGTCTTCGCATTCCACTCAAACATGATTGTATTGGTACAGTCCAATAATATCTTATAATTGTCTTTATCCACATATTCGTCATCATTATAATCAAGATAGATACATTCTTCCATAAGAATCTCCCTTTTCTAACAGATATAACTATTATTATAACATAACCATCATCTATTATCAAATAAAAACCACAAAAAAATCAAGTTCAAAAATCACGTTATAAATCAAACGGATGAACCTCTTCGTTATTGTTCACCCACAAACACTATCGCCTTCCTAGTTACATCCTTCACTTTTCTCTTACTACTCATTAATATAAACTCTCTTTACCCTTCTTGTAAAACGACAGGATAATTCATAATTAAAACTTCCGGAAAGATTTCCTACCTCTTCCATTGTAATTTGCGCCTTACCATCAGTGCCAATTAACGTTACTTCATCTTCCACTTTAACATCCTCAATATGTGTAACATCTACCATCATCTGATCCATACAGACTCTTCCTACAATAGGAGCATACTGTCCTTTAATAATAACTCTTCCAATCGAAGACAGACTCCTTGGATATCCATCTGCATAACCAAAGGTCAATGTGGCAATTTTCATTTTATCCTTGGCAACAAAAGTGGCGCCATAGCTGATTCCTCTACCCTTTTCCACAAAATGAACATTACCTACATGAGCCTTTAAAGTAAATGCCGGTTCTAAAAACAGCTTACTTTTATCCACTTCATCAGAAGGATACATACCATAGGTAATAATTCCGGAACGAACCATATCATACCTGTGATGGTTAAATTCCATAATTGCAGCACTGTTACAGGTATGTTTTAATGGTATTTTAATGCCTTCTTTTTCTAATTCCACCACAAATTCATCAAATCGTTTCATTTGTAAGTAAGTATATTCTTTGTCTTCCATATCAGCGCAGGAAAAATGGGTAAAAAGACCTTCCACTTCTATCATAGGAAGTTCTTTTATTTTCTTAACCAGTTTCACATCTTCACCTTCTGCCTTAAGACCAATTCTTGACATACCTGTATCCAGGGCAATATGTATCTTCCCCGTTTTCTTCAGCCTTTCACATTCTTTCGAAAATGCATTTGCGGTTTCCAATGAGTAAATCGTCTGAGCGATGTCATTTTTAATCAACATCTCATATTCAGATGGAGAAGAATACCCTAATATAAGAATTGGTAATTTTATTCCTGCCTCCCTCAATTCCAATGCCTCTTCTACATCAGCAACTCCAAAATAATCTACAATGGACTCCAGCTTTTTACCAACTTCAACCGCACCATGGCCATAACCGTCCGCCTTTACCACCGCCATTATTTTTGTATTTTCTGGAACAAGCTGTTTTACCCTTAACATATTGTTACGGATTTTATTCAAATCAATGATTGCAAAACTTCTACTATATTCTGTCATTTTTATACCCTTGCAGTCCGCAAGCAGACCTGCGGAACCGCTTGCACATCATTCCCTTTCCTTATTTTCCTGTAACACTTCATAAACCGATTCATCAAGTCTTCCGCCTTAACTACTTTCTTAATCATGAGCCATGCATACCTGCTTTCATTTTCATTACTTTTTCCCTGCTTTGTTCTTCCATTCCATATCTTGCTTCTTCATAACAATTGGTTATTTCATCTATCTTATCCTTCGTCTGACTTTCCACCATCTGTTTTAGTTCCTCAGGAGTCAGATAATCTTTCAAAACAATTACTTGTTTTTTCTCATAAAGTTTCATCTTTTTAAAATATAATTTCCTGATTTTTTCTGAATTACTTAAGTTAAATCTTGAAAATAAAGATTTTTTTTCTCTTTCCTTTTTCATAATTTTAACCTTTTTTTCTTTTTTTATTTCCGCGACCTCATCCGAATCCATTAAATTTTTATTCATATATTTTTTTAAGAATTCAAATATACCATAAATCACCAACACTATAAAGGCAACAATGGCCACAACACAAAGAAAATTAAATACAGTTTCCAATATTTTTAATAAATTTTCATTCTTTGGCATTTGATCTTCAAATCCCTCACCAAAAAAATTTTGTTGTTGATCCTGTTTTGATGTACTAACTTCTGCTTCCTCTTTCACAGGAACCTCTGCCAGACCAGAAAACAACTTTTGCAACACTCCAAACAAAAAGGCACCAATTACATTCGTTATATTTTCGGGCTTTACTAAAACTACAACAACGATAAGCAAAATCAATACACCTGCTAATATGGATAAATACATATTATGAATCAGGTTGATTTTCTTATATGGAAAATGTTTTATTTCATTTTGATTTTTTAAGAATTGGCTATAATTATGAAAATATTGCGTCGCAAGATGAAGAAGATAATAGATAATCCCCATCCCGCATACCAGATAATAATATTCCATTGCCACCTTCTGCCCATATATTCCCATAACTAAAAAAATCATCATAAATCCTAACGGCATTTCCTTATATGGAGTCGCATCTTCTTTTTTCCAAAAATGCAAAGACTGCAACAACTGAACCGTCCAGAAAACCACATATAAAACTTTACAAAAGGCATCTAAATCCATCAAAACAAAAAGTGCCAGTACAACGATATGAAGTCCCAAAAAAACAAAGATGTTTTTTATATATTTACGAATCAAATAAACAAAAATCACCATAGGAAGTAGTTTTATTCCTTCCAGATACGGCACCATATGGTCGGAGTAATATATATTCTGAAAGGTTAAAAACAACAAATAATAGAATAATAATTCCATAATTACATAAGATATTTCCTGCAGATAGTCCAACTTCTTAGTCATTCATTGTCACCTCCCACGGATAAACATCTTTTTGATTGATGTCAATGGCAAAATCCTTAAATTCCGGCACAATCCATACCATTGGTACCTTTTCTTCCTTTTTTCTCTGATACCAGCAAATCGCATCTTCATTTCTTTCATTGGAAATCAAAATATAAAAGGTGTGTTGTTCCTTCTTCATTTCTTCCTCACATAACTTTAAAAAGTCCCCTGGTTTATTTTTGTTGTCAATTCTCGCAAGTTTCTTCAAAATCATATTCATATGAGCAGCAGAGGAGCCTGTTTCCACCATAACCGGTTCTTTGGTTATTAAATCAAAGGCATTGGTTATAATTCCTAAGGGCACAAAATCCCGTATAAACCGATTCGCCAGAGTGGCAGCTATCTTTATGGAAATTTCCTGTATCATATCCTGATGAAACATGGTATGAGTATTCATATTCACTATTATTTTTACTTCATAATTTGAAGTTGGATTATAAGTATTCACCTGTAACACATTATTTTTGGCTGTACTCTTCCAATTAATGTTTCGATAATTATCATAAGGCTGGTACTCACGAATTCCCTTAAATTCAAAAGGATCTTCCACCAATGATTTCCTTGCTATATATTCTCCTAATATAGTCTGATAACTCACTTCAAACTGTGTCATATTTAAAAAAGACGGATATACATACAAATAACATTGATTCTTACTGTTTTTCGCATAACTATGCTTCATAAACAAGTCTTTTGTAATCAAATCAACATTAGAAATCCCATAATATCCTCGTTTTCCTGGTGTAAAAGGAAGTTTTCTTGTTACGATCTGATTTCCCATTATAGAAAACACATCATTTCGATAGAACTGGTCTGTGACACAGACATTATCTAAATCTTCAAACAAAAAAGAACGGTCTGTCACAAATTTTACACTCAGCATTGGCATAGGCAGGATTTTCCGATTGGTAATTTCCTGAATTAAAGTTACTGTTTCATCTTCATAAGCCTCTTCCCGATCAAAGGACAACTGCACTTCTACCCCTTTGTCCCAATATCCGGAATATATATTTTTTTGAGTATGGTACAGCAGCAAAATAATAATAACTGTAATAATCAGTAACATATGACACCAACCTTTCCAGTTTATTCACTCCAATTTTCTGTTGGCACTGCAGTACCGGACAAAATACCATCCAAGATGCTCTCCTCTGTCTTATTGGATGCTACAGAAGAATATGTAATCATTCTATGAGCCATAACCGGTCTCGCTAATTTCTTTATATCTTCCGGTATCACATAATTTCTATCATTCATGGCTGCATAAACTTTTAGTACTTTTACAAATGCCAAAGTTCCTCTTGGACTTACCCCAAGTGCAACACTAGGATGACTCCTGGTGGCCTGTACCAGATTAACAATATATTCTTTTAACTCGGGATGTATAAATACCTCCTGACATTCCTTTCTCATTTCCATCAAATCTTCCTTAGTACAAACCGGTTTAAGGCTATCCATAGGATTCTCAGACATAAAGCGTGAAATCATATGAATTTCTTCTTCCTTACTCGGAAATCCTACAGACAATTTCATCATAAAACGATCAAGTTGTGCTTCCGGCAACGGGAAAGTACCAGCTGTTTCTATTGGATTTTGGGTAGCAATTACCAAAAAAGGTTCTTCTAATGAATAAGTAACACCATCCACCGTTACCTGTTTTTCCTCCATACACTCCAAAAGACTAGATTGAGTTCTAGGAGTTGCACGATTAATTTCATCCGCCAAAATGATATTCGCAAAAACAGGTCCTTTTATGAACTGAAATTCCCCTTCTTTCTGCTTGAAAATATTCATACCGGTAATATCTGAAGGTAATAAATCAGGTGTAAACTGAATACGACTAAAATCAGCGCTAAGAGATTTTGCAATGGCCTTTGTCATCACCGTTTTTCCGGTTCCAGGTGCATCCTCCAATAATACATGTCCACCTGCAACCAAAGCTGCTAACAACATCTGTATGATTTCATCTTTTCCTACTATTACCTTTCCCACATTATCTTTAAGAGCCCTTGTTACTTCATATGTTTTTCCCATAAGTTTAACCTCTTTTCCGCTTCCATAACAGCTTTCCTAACCTCATTGATTCCCGACAAACTCTCAGTTTTTTCACACATTTTATCTAAACCCAATTATACCTAAATATTACAAACTCTTCATCAGATTTGCCATTTCAATTGCTGTGCAGGCCGCATCATATCCTTTATTTCCAGCTTTCGTTCCGGCACGTTCGATAGCCTGTTCAATATTATCTGTTGTAACAACTCCAAAAGCTACTGGTACATTTGTTTCCAGACTAACGCTGGCAATTCCCTTTGAAACTTCAGCACAAACATAATCATAATGACTGGTTGCTCCTTTAATGACTGCACCAACACATACAATAGCATCATACTTTCCCGATTTTGCCAATTGTTTTGCAATTAAAGGAATTTCAAAAGCCCCCGGTACCCATGCTAACGTAATATCATCTTCTTTCATACCATGACGAACCAGTGCATCCTTTGCCCCACCAATCAGTTTCGATACAATAAACTCATTAAATCTGGCTGCTACAATCGCTACCTTCAAGCCACTTGCTACTACATTTCCTTCTAATGTTCTCATTTCTTTTCCCTGCAGAACTCTTAATCGTAACTTCTAATTTACAACATATCTTGTAAATCATTGCTAACATATCCAATGCCGCATTTACGTATCACCTGTTTACAGGCATTTTTCTGCTTATCCTTTCTTTTATTTATAATCTGTCATATGATTCATTTTTTGTTGTTTTGTCTTTAAATAAAATGCATCTATAGGGTTTGCTTTAATCTGAATCGGAACTCTCTCTTTTATGGTAATCCCGTATCCACTTAGTCCACTAATTTTACTTGGATTATTGGTCATTAACAACAATTCTCTGACACCAAGATCATGTAAAATCTGCGCCCCAATTCCATAATCCCGCATATCTGCCGGAAAACCGAGTTTAATGTTCGCCTCCACAGTATCAAGTCCCTGCTCCTGTAATTCGTACGCCCTCAATTTATTAATCAGGCCAATTCCACGACCTTCCTGGCGCATATAGACCAAAACTCCACGGCCTTCCCTAGCTATCATTCTTAAAGCTTCCTCCAGCTGCTCTCCACAATCACAACGCATGGAACCAAGAATATCACCGGTTAAACATTCCGAATGTACACGACACAGAACCGGTTTTCCATCCTTTATATCCCCCATTACAAGCGCAATATGGTGTTCCCCATTTAAATGATTTTCATAACCATAAATATCAAACTCACCATACTTCGTTGGCATTTTTGCCTTCGCTTTACATTCTACCAAACTCTCCATTTTTAAACGATACGCAATGATATCCGCAATCGAAATGAGTTTTAGTTTATGTTCTTTGGCAAATGTAATGAGCTCCGAAGTTCTCATCATAGTGCCATCTTCCCGCATAATTTCGCAACAAAGACCACAAGGCTTTAATCCTGCCAACTTCATTAAATCTACCGTTGCCTCTGTATGTCCCGCACGTTTTAAAACACCACCCTCTCTTGCTTCTAAAGGAAACATATGCCCCGGTCTTCTAAAATCTTCCGGCTTCGCATCTTCCTTTACACACTGAATGGCTGTAAGAGAACGTTCCACTGCTGAAATTCCTGTTGAAGTATCCACATGATCAATGGATACGGTAAATGCAGTCTGATGGTTATCTGTATTGGTGGATACCATTTGGGAAAGCCCCAATTTATTGGTCAGTTCTTTATCCATCGGCATGCAAATCAATCCTTTGGCATAAGTTGCCATAAAATTAACATTTTCTGTGGTAGCAAACTCAGCAGCGCAGATACAATCTCCTTCGTTTTCTCTGTCCGGATCATCCACTACCAGTATAATTTTGCCTTGTCTTAAATCTTCTAAGGCTTCTTCCACTGTACTAAAATCTGACATTCCTCTATTCTCCTATTCTAAGATATTAGACACAAAAGATATTTTTCATGATACTTAAAAGATACGATTCATTTCCCTCATTCAGCTTAATTTACATATCCAAACTTTCTTAAAAATTCCTCATTTAACGAGGATTCTTTTTTTCTATCTCGAAAAGAAATAAAATGTTCAATATATTTTCCTACCATATCACATTCAATATTTACCCTGTCCCCTATTTTCTTACAACTCAGACTGGTTTCTTTTCTTGTATGTGGAATAATCGACACATAAAAGCTGTCATCTTCCACTTTGGCAACTGTCAGGCTGATTCCGTCAATGGTAACAGAACCTTTCCTTACCACATATTTTAAAATTTCTTCCTTAGCACTGACAGCATACCAGAACGCATTCCCTTCCTCTTTTATCTCCAATATACTGCCCTCTCCGTCAATATGTCCGGAAACAATATGTCCGCCAAATCTTCCGTTTGCCGCCATTGCCCTCTCTAAGTTTACTTTATCTCCAGGTTTCACATCACTTAAATTTGAGCATCTTTTTGTTTCCGGCATCACATCTGCTTCAAACTCATTATTTCCGATATTAACCACCGTAAGGCACACTCCATTTACAGCAATACTATCCCCTAGTCTGGTTCCTTCTAGTACTTTATCCGCCTTAATTACCAGGCTGGCAGACTTAATTTTTGATATTGTACCAACTTCCTCTACGATTCCTGTAAACATGTTTCCACCCTTCCTGTGATTAATATATCATTTTCAATCATCCTGCACTCTGTATCCTTAAGCCTTATGGCATCCGCCATTTTTTGAATTCCTTCTCCTTCCACCGGAGATAATGCCACTGCCCCTCCAATCAATTTAGGTGCAATAAAGGCATATACCCTGTCTACCAGATTTTCCTGCAGAAAAGAGCCATGAACTTTGCCTCCACCTTCTACTAAAATGCTATCAATGTTTTTTTCTCTTAATCTTGTGAGCAATTCAGGTAAACAAATTTCATTCTTCATTTCCAGAATTTCCACGTTTAATGACTTAAGTTTTTCCTTCTTTCGTTCATCCGCTTTTGTAGTAACCACTATAGTTTCTATTTCTTTTGCAGTCTTTACAATATTACTTTCTAAAGGTATCCTTAATTTAGAATCCAAAACAATCCTAATAGGATGTATTCCACCTTCCATTCTACAGTTCAGCATAGGGTTATCCTCCAGAACAGTATGAATCCCTACCAGTATGGCTTTGTACCGGTTTCTAAGTACCTGCACAAACTTCCTGCTTTCCTCCGAAGTAACCCACTTTGAATCCTTTGTAACTGTAGCAATTTTTCCATCCAGAGTCATGGCATATTTCATGGCAATAAAAGGTCTTTTCTCGCTGATATAATGAAAAAAAACTTCATTTAACTTCATGGCTTCTTCTTTTAACACGCCAACCGTCACAAAAATCCCATGCTCTTTTAAAATCTCAATCCCATGACCACCTACCAAAGGATTTTCGTCAACACAGGCAATAATTACCCGTTTAATTTTATGTTCAATGATAGCATCCGTACATGGAGGAGTTTTCCCATAATGACAACAAGGTTCCAATGTTACATAGAGTTCTGCCCCTTCAGCACTTTTTGTTAAGGAATTCAATGCATTTCTTTCGGCATGAAATTTACCATATTCTTCATGAAAACCTTCTCCTATGATTTCCCCATCTTTCACCACTACACATCCTACCATAGGATTTGGTGCGGTTCTTCCTTCGCCTTTTTTTGCCAGTTCCAACGCCCGTCTCATATATTTTATATCTATTTCTTCTTGTGTCATCCTGTCATTATCCCTCCTATCCCAATAAATGAAAAAATCCCTGAAAACTTCAAGGGTTTAAATCAAGGACTCAAAAAAAAGAAATACAAACAATATTAAACCAAAGTTAACACTGCCTCATCATTTAAGATATTTATTTCCATTCTTTTTTATTTTATCATTTTAATCCTGACACTTCTCTCATCCAGACTTTACTGTCGGCTTTGGAATTTCACCAAATCTGCTCAATGGCTCGCGGGCTTTACCGCCGGTTAGGACTCTCACCTTACCCCGAAGTTTATCTCATTATACCTCTAATATACTTCAATTTCAAGATGTTTTCGCTTCCTGTTTCTTATAATACCTCTTATCAATAATATTCCCTTTATTCTCGTCACCAATCGCATATGTTTCCCGATACACCATCTTACAGTCACTGACACGTTCCATAGCCTCTTTGTTACTAATCTTTTCCACTACAGGTCTCTTCATACCCCTACTTGCTGAAAACAGTGGCATACCAGTTGGATAATATTTCAAACGCTCACCCTTGATAAATTTCTTATCCTTACCATCCACTTTCTTTACTACAATTCCAGCTTTAGAAGTATCTTCGTCATTCTCCTCCTCTTCATATTCCACGTCACTCAGATATGCCTTAAAATACAGTGCCAGACCATCGACATCGTACACTTTATGCGTGGCTGTGATATCATGTCCCCATAATTCACCAATCGACTCATTCTCAATATAAGGGGCAGGAACATCAAATATAAGTATGATGTGTAAATGCCACGAATTACCATGACTCTCGCCCTGTGGCTCGGCAACCGTAATACGTTTGAAGGTTTTCTGACTATCGAAGATTTCATAAGTATTGTTTAAATATCTTTGTAATCTTCGTAGGAACATCTTTCCATCTTCATATACTTTTGTATGGTCTGTCATAGCATCAGCATAAGTAAGTGTAATCCACTTGCAATGAGTCTTTTCTGTAGCATTACAACGTATCAAATCCATCAATCTATTTATGCTTTTTCTTACGCTTTTCGGTGATTGATAACGATTAGTGGATTTCTTACGTTCTTTGATTTCACCAGTTTTCTTATCCACATATTTTTCTTTGGAAATGTTCTGTATCGGACAATTTTTATTCACTCCAGCACAAAACTGCACCTCTTGCATATTTCCTGCTGTTTTCATTTTTACTTGGCTCTCCTCCCAAAGAAAAACCGCATCTGAACTGACTCTTTTAGATTTCAACATAAAAACACACCCTTTCCAAAATTTTTTTAAATTTTAAATTTAGATAT
>JBGVLX010000035.1:0-18975 GCA_045124495.1 Lachnospiraceae bacterium | reverse complement strand
GTACCTCCTTCGTTATGATAAAATGTGAAATAATTCCTGCTTTTTGTTAGAATAAAAGTAAGATAATATCTGTTTTCAAAAAAGAATAAAACGTAAGATAATATCTGTTTTTTAAATAGAATAAAACGTAAAATAATATCTACTTTCAAAATAGAATAAAATGTAAAATAATTTCTATTTTAAAATGTAATAAAAAGTAAGATATTCTTTACTTTTATGTAATATAAATGCGGGATTATTCTATTTTGAGTATGATATAATTCAAGTTTAAAATAGGAATGATTCTCTTTTATTTTACTTATAATTTACAAGGAAGTCAAGAAAATTATTTTGTAATTCACTGAGATGAGTTTCGTTTTTTTTAAAGTTTTAGTTTATAACAGTGATGGTTACTGAAGAAACAGTAACGATAATTATTCTTATTTGCGGATTTTTCCTACTTGCAATTATAAATCTATCGTGTTAGAATTTAATCTATGAAGTTTTGTGAAAAACCGTATATGGAGGAAATAGATCATGAGCGAAATTGCAAGAAAATCAGTGAACGCGATTCGAATTTTAGCAGCAGACTCAGTACAAAAGGCGAATTCAGGTCATCCAGGGTTACCTTTGGGCTCTGCAGCTATGGCATATGAACTTTGGGCAAATCACATGAACCATAATCCGGCGAATCCAAAGTGGGCTAATCGTGACAGATTCATTTTATCAGGAGGTCATGGCTCTACTTTATTATATTCGTTATTACATTTGTTTGGTTATGGATTAACCATAGAAGATTTAAAGAATTTCAGACAGTTAGATTCTCTTACTCCGGGACATCCGGAATATGGACATACAGTGGGAGTGGAAGCCACTACAGGTCCATTAGGAGCAGGTATGGGTATGGCAGTGGGAATGGCCATTGCAGAAGCACATTTAGCTGCGAAGTTTAATAAAGAAGGTTTTCCTGTAGTTGACCATTACACTTATGTATTAGGTGGCGATGGCTGTATGATGGAAGGAATTTCTTCGGAAGCGTTTTCTCTGGCAGGAACATTAGGTTTAGGAAAATTAATTGTTTTATATGATTCCAATAACATCTCAATTGAAGGTGGCACAGATATTGCTTTTACAGAAAATGTTGCGAAGCGTTTTGAAGCATTTGGATTCCAGACTTTAAGAGTAGAAGATGGAAATAATCTTGAAGAAATTGCAAAGGCTATTGAAGAAGCGAAGAAAGATACAAAAAGACCTACCATGATCGAAGTGAAGACGAAGATTGGTTTTGGTTGCCCTGCGAAGGAAGGAAAGGCATCTGCTCATGGAGAGCCTTTAGGAGTAGATAATGTTGTAGCACTTCGTGAAAATTTAGGCTGGGAAGAAACGGAAAGTTTTGTTGTTCCGGAAGAGGTATACGCACATTATGCTTCTTTAAAAGAAGAAGGTGCTAAGAAAGAAGCAGAGTGGAATCGTTTGTTTGAAAAATATTGTGAAACATATCCTGACATGAAGGAATTATGGGAACAGTATTACGATGAAAACAGAGGAAAGGCAGCCTTTGATTGTGAGGAATTCTGGGCAGTACCTGAGAAGGCAGAGGCTACCAGAAATTTATCAGGGGTTATGATAAATAAGATTAAAAATCTGCTTCCAAACTTTATTGGAGGTGCGGCGGATTTAGCACCTTCTACAAAGACTTATATGAAAGACGAAGGAGATTTTTCGAAAGATAATTATGCAGGAAGAAATCTACACTTCGGTGTAAGGGAAATTGCCATGGCTGCCATTGGAAACGGAATTGCTTTACATGGAGGATTAAGAGCTTATGTTTCTACCTTCTTTGTTTTCAGTGATTATGTAAAACCTATGGCTAGGCTCTCTTCTTTGATGGGACTTCCACTTACTTATGTGTTGACCCATGACAGCATTGGTGTTGGAGAAGATGGTCCTACTCATGAACCAATTGAACAGTTGGCGATGTTCCGTGCAATGCCTAACTTTAATGTGTTCCGTCCTGCGGATGCCACTGAAACGGCAGCCGCATGGTATCATGCGATTACCTGTAATGATGCTCCGACTGCTTTGGTTTTAAGCCGTCAGAATTTATCCCAGCTTGAAGGTTCCAGCAAGGATGCCTTAAAAGGTGCTTATGTGGTATCGAAAGAAGAAAAAGACACTCCGGATGTGATTCTTATGGCCAGCGGTTCCGAAGTAGAATTATGTATTGCAGCAAAGGAAGAATTACAAAAAGATGGTATTGATGCCAGAGTGGTAAGTGTGCCATGTATGGATTTGTTCGAGCAACAGTCCAAAGAATATAAAGAAGAAGTACTACCTTCTAATGTGACGAAGAGGGTTGCAGTAGAAGCGGCAGCTGATTTTGGATGGGGAAGATACGTAGGATTGGATGGAGCTTATGTGACAATGCAATCGTTTGGAGCCTCTGCACCTGCAGCGAAATTATTTGAAAAATTTGGTTTCACCAAGGAAAATGTTGTAAAAACAGTAAAAGAAATTTTGTAAAAATATTTTGCGCTTTTTGCAACTTATATTGAAATAAATGAGATAAATACTGTAAAAACAGTGAAAGAAATTTTGTGAAATTATTTTGCACTTTTCGCAACTTGTATTGAAATAAATGAGATAAATACCGTAAAAACAGTGAAAGAAATTTTATAAAAATTATTTTGCACTTCTCGTAACTTATATTGAAATACAAGAGATATAGGTTTTAAATGGTGTAAAAGATATGGGAATCCTAACTAAAAGATGGGTTTGAAAATCGTTTTTTAGTTAGGATTTTTTGTTGAAAAATCATAAAAAAATACTAAAAACAAGAAATTACCTTTTCAAAAGAAGAAAAAAGGATTAAAATAGGATAGATGATATTTGCGGAAAGGATTCTTGGAAATGAATCATTTTAATGTAAAAATTATGAATGATTAAGAATATATTAGAAAGTATCCGAAGAAATATCAAGAATTAGGATAGTTTTGTGGGGTGAAGAGGATGAAAATAGATGTCCGTTTGCTTGTTCAGTCCTTCTTTATGGATGAATCTAAGAATTATATGGTGGTAAGGCATTATAATATGCTGAACGTGGAAGAGAAGGAACTGGCCTCTTTGGAGGTGGAAGACGATACTATTTTTATGTTTTATTCTTTTCAAAATGCAGGTATTATGACTCCTTATACACCTTTGTTACCTTGGATAAAGCAGATTTATGAGGAGAAGTATAGCGAAAGGTATTCCGTTGCGGAATTTTTAGAAGTTTGCGGGGTGTATTATCTGCACCGGTGCATTTTTGAAAAGTATCTGTTAGGAGAACGAATTGAAAGAAAAGAAGAAGTGGTAGTTGAAGAATTGGTATATGAACAGAGAAAAATGCTGGAAAATTTTGAAAAGATATTTTTGTTTATTACGCAGGAATATCGGTTGTATGCTGTAGTTCAGCACATCCATCTGGCAGACATCTGTTTCTTTCGCTTAATGAAAAGATTGATGACAAATATTACCAATCCAAACTTTAAGATATTAATGTTTTTTAATGATCAGTTCCGTTTGTCGGAAGAGAAAAAGAAACATTGGGACGAATGGCATAAGTATGTTCTGGATAATAAGCTGGAATATGAATGGGTGGATAAAAAGCAATTAAAAGACGAGACTTTATCCCGGGATTTTATCGTGGATAAAGGGCATATGGATGAATATGAAGAGGCTTTGAACGCTTTGAAATGTTTTTATGCATTTCATGATGTTATGGAATATATCAAACCTGTGTATGACAGTCTGGATGCATGGAAAAAGGAGGTAGAACTTAAGTATCTTCAGAAAATTTCTTTTGTCTATATCCATACTGCACTTTTGATGAATGACATGAACAATGCCGCCTTGGCAATAGAAAAAGTTTCAAAGCTATGTGATTTTGATGAATGTTGCGAGGAAACTTTTTATTATTACTACTTAAGGGCCTTAAATGGTTTTCGCATTGGTAAAGTAAATGAGGTGCGTCAAAACAGCAGAATTTCCATGGTGATTGCAGAAGAGATGGGAAATGAAGAACTGAGGTTGAAAGCCAGAATCTTTAATGTGATGGCAAGTTTTGCAGGCTGGAAAGAATTGTATTTATGTGACTTTACTTTTGATGTGGACCAGGAACTGGTTGAGGAGTTAAAAAGAAGGCAGTATTATAATTCTTTGGCTTATGTTTATTGCTTTGGATATGACCACGAAGAGAAAGTATTAAAGGAAATAGCAGAAGGAAAGAGGGAACCGGTGTATTTTAACCGGGCCATTGCCATTGGAGAGTATATTGGAAATAATGATTTTCTTATGAGTGCGTATATGAGAAATGTCATTATTTATAATAAAATGAATTATCATGATTATGCCAATGAAATGCATAGAAAGAGACTTGAGGTTATCCGTAGAGAAGGGGATGAAATCAGAATTGCCCATGTTTATGCCGGTCTTGGCTATAATGCTACGATTCAGGAGAAATTTGAAGAAGCAGACAGTTATCTTAACGATGCTATTGTGATTTTAAACCGGCATGCCATTGCAGATGAAACCGGAGAAGCTCTTTATAATATTGCTGTAAATTGTTTTGTGGCCGGAATGTATAAAGAAACGGTAAAAAGCCTTGAGATTTTGTATGCCTTATTAGAGAAGATTAAATTGATGAGTATTCGTCTTTGTGGTGCATGTAAATTATATGCTCTCTCGGCTCTAAGTTATCATTATCTTGGGGAGGAATATAACTGTTATCGTTACTTTCTAAAAATTGAAACCATTGTCCGGGGATTGCTGGAAAAAGAAGGGGAAGAAGTTCATTCTGAAGAAGAGTTGATGTATTATTATGTAAACAAAATGATTCTCAGTAAAAATGATACGAAGGAAGTAAGGGAAGAACTTCTGAAAAAGACAGAATATTATTATGAAAAGGATAAAGCAGAACAATACATTTTTCTGTCGGTACTGGCAACAGAGTATTTTGAGTTCTTGTTGGAACAAGGCAGGGAAGAGGAAGCGGAAGCATATTTAAAGAGTAAAATTGAATTTTGCAAGAATTATCATCTTCCTATGAAGCGGGAACAGTTGGAATATCTCCTTGCTAAGCGAAAAATGCCACCTAGGAAATATCTGAATATAGGGCTAAAGTCCTTGTCGGAAGAAGAAATTCTTGAGATGGCCACCATTGAAGGCATTAAGATACAGTTAAGAGAAAGAGACAAAGATATTAATTTCCTTAGAATCTGGCAGGAAATACTGAACCGTGATGATCTGGAAGTGGAGGAATTGCAGAATAAGGCGGTTAGTGTGTTGCAGACTACATATGGACTGGATTCCATTATAGCCTTCCAGAAAGAGGAAGATGAATATGTTGTTTCCTATATGAGCTCAGGGTTGGAAATTGAGAAAGTTGATTTAGATAAGATATTCTCTTTTATGAGTGAGTATAAACATTCCTTCATTTGTCAGTGGGTGGATAAGAATTACTTTGAATTTGCTGAGATTGAAGATGCTTTTGAAGGTAAGAAGCGAAGTACTTTAATTGGTACTTATCATGAACGGAGTAAGGCTGTAACTTTATGTGCCATTACCATCGGTGATAATGTTGCAATTCGTCGGGAAGTGATGAATGAACAGAATCTGTTTACGATAGAATTTGCAGTAGAACAGATGCAGGTAACATTAGAACGAATCCGAAACAGACAGATGCTTGCAATGATGAAAGAAGAACTGGAAAAGATGGCGGTTACGGATAATCTTACCGGATTATATAACCGTCAGGGATTTAATTTGAAAATCCAAGAGGAAGAGAAAAAGAGACCAACTTCAGAAAGTAATGTGTTGTTGTATATTGATTTGGATAATTTTAAATATTATAACGATACCTTTGGTCATGAGATAGGAGATCTTGTATTGATTCAGTTCGCTCGGATATTTAAGGAAGCGATTAAAGAAAAAGGTTATGCTGTCCGATATGGTGGGGATGAGTTCGTTCTGGTTTTAAGAAACAGCAAAGAAGCGGATGCCATGAAGGTGGTAGACCGGATTTATGAGAGTATATCGGATGGATTTAAGAATCTGTTGTCGGAAAAATATAAAACTACGGTAGTGATTCCAACAGATAAGAAAATTACATGTTCCATTGGAGTTGCAAAGTATATTGCAGGAAACAAGAATAATATGCTGGACGCATTATCTAAGGCGGATAAATTATTGTATAAAGTAAAGAAGAACGGAAAAGGAAGAGTTGAGGTTGCAGATTTTTAATGCTCAGACTAAGGTCTTGTGTCACCTTTATGAAGTATATAAAAGAAATCATTTATTATAACTAAGGCTGTTGCATCAAAAAAAATACAGGATATGGGTGTTTCACAAATCACTCCATATCCTGCGTTTTTTACTTAATGCCACAGTCTTTTTTTAATAAAAACCATGAATCATTGCGGTTTTTATTTTTTACCTTTCTTTTTGGAACTTCCGGAAGAGTTTTTTTCTTCCTGAAGCTGCTTTTCTAATTTTGCCTGCTTTTTCTTGAGTTTTGCAATGAAACCTGTCTTTTTGGATACAGGTGCCGGCTGGGCGCCTCTTAAGTTTTTCACGCCTATGATGTAGATTCCACTGATGGTTGCCTTTACCTCTGCTTTTACAGGAAGGTCATCGAAGATGGCATCATCACAAATCAGTGACATGATTTTTGGTCCAATTTTTGCTTTTACGATTGGAACTTTAGCGCGTCTGGCCATTTTAGGTGCCTGTTCTAAGACTATTTTTGGAAGATTGGCTTCCGAAAGCTTCATATACTTTTTGTCGATGATGAGCATGGAAGTGGTTTGTGCCATGGCTTCCACCTGGGCTCTGTTTTCTGCTTGTTTCTTTTGCATACGTCTTCCAAGAAAATATAGTATTACCAGGCCAACAAGCACTACGGCCAGAACAATGAGAATAATCATCCAGAATTTCATAGTTTCTCCTCCAATTAATTAAGTTCTTTTGTTTATCTTATAACTCTGCCGTTCATTGTGCAGGATAAACACTCTATTCATCATTTTACCATTTTTTATTCAAAGTGAAAAGAGTTTTTTCTCTATTTTTACAGTCCCTCCTGTTTTACGATTATTGACAAACCTTTATAAAGTGGTATAATTCTAGTATCTATGTGAGATTGGAATACGTAAAATTAAGGAGAAAAATTATGAAAATTACATTAAAAGATGGTTCATTTAAAGAATATGATCACGCCATTCGTGTGTTGGATATTGCCAGCGATATCAGTGAGGGGCTTGCCCGCATGGCATGTGCTGCAGAAATAAATGGAGAGGTGAAAGACCTTAGAACAGTAGTAGAAGAAGATTGCGAATTAAATATATTGACTTTCAACGACGACTTGGGAAGGAAAGCATATTGGCATACTACCTCCCATGTTCTGGCTCAGGCAGTGAAGAGATTGTATCCAAATGCAAAACTTGCCATTGGACCGGCCATTGACACTGGATTTTATTATGATTTCGACTGTGAATCTTTCGCAAGGGAAGATTTGGATAAGATCGAAGCAGAAATGAAGAAAATTATAAAAGAAGGCGATGAATTAGAGTATTTTACTTTAAGCAGAGAAGAAGCAATCGCGTTGATGAAAGAAAAGGACGAACCTTATAAGGTGGAATTAATTGAAGATTTAAAAGAAGGAGAGACTATTTCCTTCTATCGTCAGGGTGAGTTTGTAGACCTTTGCGCAGGTCCTCACTTAATGTCTACCAAGCCAATTAAAGCATTTAAATTAATTTCTTCTTCCGGTGCATATTGGAGAGGTTCTGAAAAAAACAAGATGTTAACCAGAGTTTATGGAACTTCCTATACCAAGAAAGCTGATTTGGACGAATATCTTGCACATTTGGAAGACATTAAGAAGAGAGACCATAATAAGCTTGGAAGAGAAATGGAATTATTTACTACGGTAGATGTAATTGGACAGGGACTTCCATTATTAATGCCTAAGGGTGTAACTATGATTAATACCTTGCAGAGGTGGATTGAAGATGAAGAGGAAAAGAGAGGTTATGTAAGAACTAAGACTCCTCTTATGGCAAAATCTGACTTATATAAGATTTCTGGACATTGGGACCATTACAAAGAGGGAATGTTCGTGCTAGGAGATGAGGAGAAGGATAAGGAAGTATTTGCACTTCGTCCTATGACTTGTCCATTCCAGTATTATGTGTATAAAAACAGCCAGAAAAGTTATCGTGACTTACCACTTCGCTATGGAGAAACCTCAACATTATTCCGAAATGAAGATTCCGGAGAAATGCACGGATTAACCAGAGTGCGTCAGTTTACTATTTCAGAAGGCCACTTAATTGTAAGACCGGATCAGATGGATGAAGAATTTAAGGGATGTCTTGATTTGGCGAGATACTGCCTTAAGACATTAGGTGTAGAAGAAGATGTCACTTACCGTTTGTCAAAATGGGATCCAAACAATAAGGAAAAATATATCGGTTCTGAAGAAGTCTGGGAAGAAACCCAGGGAAGAATCCGTAAGGTGTTAAATGAGTTGGAGATTCCATTTGAAGAGGCAGAAGGAGAAGCAGCTTTCTATGGCCCTAAGGTAGATATCCAGGCTAAAAACGTATATGGAAAAGAAGATACCATGATCACCATTCAATGGGATGCCATTTTGGCAGAACAGTTTGACATGTATTATATCGATCAGAATGGAGAAAAAGTTCGTCCGTACATTATTCATAGAACCTCTATGGGATGTTACGAGAGAACACTTGCGTGGTTGATTGAGAAATATGCAGGTCTGTTCCCAACTTGGTTGTGTCCGGAACAGGTACGTATTTTACCTATCTCTGAAAAATATCATGGATATGCGAAACAGGTAGAAACTACCTTGAAAGAAAATGGAATTCGTGTAACTGTAGATGAACGTGCAGAAAAAATTGGTTATAAGATTCGAGAAACCAGATTAGACCGAGTTCCTTATATGTTGGTGGTAGGTCAGAATGAAGAAGAGAATAATGTAGTTTCTGTACGTAGCCGTTATCTTGGAGATGAGGGACAAAAGTCTTTAGATACCTTCGTTAATGATATTTGTAAGGAAATCAGAACAAAAGAAATCCGTAAAATTGAAGTAGAAGAGAATAAGTAGTTATGGTATAAACAGCAGCCTGCCATAATTTGGCGGGCTGTGTGACCGGATATAAACAGGGGAAGACAGTTGTGAATAGCTGAGAATGGTATTTTGTAATATTCCAATGAATGAAGGAGGCGTAAAATGATGAGCAAATGGACAAAGATAGGTGCCCTTTTACTAGCAGGTTGCTTTGCAGCAGGATTAATGAGCGGATGTGGGAAAGAAGAAAAAAATGAGATTGTCTTAATGAATTTTAAACCGGAAGCAAAAGAAGCATATCAGACGATTGCAGACGAATATTACAAGCAGACAGGTGTGGAAGTAAAAATTGTTTCTCCGGAAGATGGAACTTATGATGAAACTTTGGCTGAAATGATGGAAGGCAAAGAGCAACCTGCTATTATTCAGTTAAATGGATATGTGAGTTACGAGAAATGGAAGGATTATTGTGAGAATCTGATTTCTTCTTCTTTATACACAGATATGACGGATCAGAGTATGGTTATTTCCGGTGCCACTACGATAGATGCGATTCCTTTTGCTTTGGAAGGTTACGGAATTATCTATAATGATGCTATATTGCAGAAATATTTTCTGCTTGAAGAGAAAGGAACGGATTTTACATCTGTTTCGGAAATTGATTCTTATAATGAATTTGAAAAACTGGTGCAGGACATGACTGCACATAAAGAAGAATTGGGAATTGAAGGTGTATTTGCTTCTACGTCACTGGCTGAAAATGAAAGATGGCGCTGGTCGAATCATCTGTCAAATCTTCCGTTGTTTTATGAAATCGGAAAACAGACTTCTTATGGAAATTATATGATTGCAACCATTGCCACGAGAGAAATTAAGTTCACTTATGAGAATGAATTTAAGAACATATTTGATTTGTATATAGAAAATTCCTGTTCGTCGAAAAATCAGCTGGTAAATAAAACTACAGAAGATTCCATGGTGGAATTTGCAACTGGAAAGTGTGCCATGGTACAAAATGGCAGCTGGTCCTATCAGCAGATTGCTTCAGCAGAAGGAAAAGTGGTGGAAGATGGTGACATAGAGATTATGCCGATTTATATTGGTGCGCCAGGGGAATCTTCTCAGGGAATATGTATTTCTACAGAAAGTTACTACGCAGTAAATAAAAATGTTTCTGAAGAAGAGAAAGAAAAAGCCATTGCCTTTTTAGAGTGGATGTATACAACAGATGAAGGTGCCGCCATGGTGGCAAATGAACTGGGATTTTATGCACCATATAAGAAATTTAATAAAATGGAATACAGTAATCCTTTGGTAAGCGAGGTTTTGGAATGGAATGAAAGAGCAGATATCAGTAATGTTCCATGGATTTTTCCTTCTTATCCGAGTGAAGCCTTTAAGGATGCATTAGGACGGGATTTATTAGAATATGTAGAACAGAATATTACCTGGAAGGCTCTTGTAACAAATACAAAAGAAAACTGGGCCAAATAACAGGAGTTACATAATAGATGTATATGTCTGCACAGGCATTAACATGTTGCTGCTTACAGGTGAACAGCAACATGATACAAATGAAAGCGCGGTGAAATTATGAAAAAGAAAAGTATTTTATTAGGTATGGCATTGTTAGCCGGAATGTTAACGGGATGCGGTTCGAAAGATAAAGAAATCTATTTTTTGAATTTTAAGCCGGAAGTAACCGATGTATATTATGAAATTGCAGAGGCTTATGAAGAGGAAACAGGAGTAAAAGTAAAAATAGTCACAGCAGCCTCTGGTGAATATGAGTCCACTTTAAAGTCTGAAATGGCAAAAAAACAGCAGCCGGCCATTTTTCAAATTAATGGTCCTATTGGGTATGAATCATGGAAGGACTATTGTAGTAACTTAATTGATACTGAATTGTATAAACAATTAATCCAACAGGAAATAGCAGTTACTTCCGGAGCAGGAGTATATGGAATTCCTTATGTAGTGGAAGGATATGGTATCATTTACAATGATGACATTATGAAGAAGTACTTTGCACTGCCGGATAAGAAATCGAAATTAAATTCCGCAGATGAAATTCATACATTTTTAGAATTAGAGCAAGTTGTAGAAGATATGACACTGCATAAAGAGGAATTAGGGATTGAAGGTGTCTTTGCATCTACGTCTATGGGCTCTGGCCAGGTATGGAGGTGGCAGTCCCATCTTGCTAATCTCCCTTTCTGGGCAGAGTTTAAGGATGACAAAGGATATAACTCACCTGTTTTAGCAGGGCTTGCAGCAGATAACGTAGAATTTAAGTATGAGGATAAATATAAACAGATTTTTGACTTGTACATTAATCATTCCTGTACAGATAAACAGTTGTTAGGAGATAAGACGGTTGAGGATTCTGTAGCGGAATTTGCTATGGGACGCTGTGCTATGATACAAAATGGGAACTGGGCATGGGAACAGATTAGTAATACAGAGGGTTCTGTGATAGAGGCTGAAAATATCAAAATTATGCCTATTTATATGGGATTAACCAACGAAGTAGTGCAGGGGCTTTGTGTAGGAACCGAAAATTATTTAGCAATCAATTCCCAGATCAGTGAAGAAGAACAGCAATTAGCTGTAGATTTTCTTGAGTGGCTCTTTACCAGTGAAGAGGGTAAAAAATACGTGGTAGAAGACTTAAAGTTTGTTACTCCGTTTAAGGGATATGGTAACTATGAATACAGCGATCCCCTTGCAAATCAGGTGGTGACTTGGATGAACAACGAAAATGTAAATACCGTTCCATGGGTGTTTGTGTCCTTCCCATCTGTGAATTTTAAAAATGTGTTTGGAGATGCACTTTTAAGATACTGTCAGGGTGATATGGAATGGGAAGAAGTAGTAACCACAGTTCAAGAAAGCTGGGAACAAGAAAGTAAGAGTCGTGAATAAAGAGAAACAGGTAATTGTAAAACTGTCAAAAACTTGTATAGGGTAATCAAAAGGAATAAAAGAGAGAAAGGACACGGTATGCAGGACCGGGGTTTTGGTGCCTGCTCCTTAAAAGAAAGTTTTTTAAGGCATGGTGTTGGAAGTATGATAAAAATAGTATTAGCATCAAAATCACCCAGAAGAAGTGAATTGCTACAGCGAATGGGTTTGGAATTTGAAATTTTGCCTTCGGATTTGCCGGAACGAATTACAAAAGAAAAACCGGAAGAAATTGTTATGGAATTATCCGTGCAGAAGGCAAGGGAAGTAGCGAAAAAGTGTCAGAATGCATTGGTAATCGGAGCGGATACTATTGTAGTAAACGATGGAAACATCATGGGTAAACCTAAGGATGAACAGGAGGCTGTCTGCATGCTGAAAAAGTTAAGCGGACATGCTCATCAGGTATTGACAGGAGTTACTCTGATTAGAAATCAAACAGAAGAAGTTACTTTTTACGAAGAAACCAAAGTTAAGGTTATGGAATTGTCACAAGAAGAGATTTTGGCTTATGTTGCTACGAAGGATTGCTTAGATAAGGCAGGAGCTTACGGTATACAGGGAGAGTTTGCGAAATTTATTACAGGAATTGAAGGAGACTATAATAATGTAGTGGGTTTCCCTATTGCAAGAATTTATCAGGAATTAAAGAACATGGGAATATTATAAGGAGGAGCTATGGCAGCAGAAAACGTATTTCAAGAGAATGTAGATTATTTAATTGAAGCAAGAAAAACCTTGATTCTTGTAGATAAAATTAAAGAAGAATTGGAAACGCAAAGAGTTGCCGCAAAGCGTCTGAAAAAAACGGTGGAAGCCGAGCATAAGGCAATTGAGGATGAAATTTCTGCGACACTAAAGCGTAGAAAAGAAGAAATTGCAGCCACTTATGATAAAGAAATAGAGGTAAATAGGGCTAAGATAAAACAAATCAAGGCAAAACGGGATAAAAAGAAAAACCAGAGAATGAATCAGAGGATGCAGGAAGAAACCTACGAAGTAAAAGAAAAAAACCGCCAGTTAATGACGGAAATGCGAACCAAATTTAAAAAAGCTCACATTCCGGGGTTTTGCTGTCATAAATGGTTTTATAATATATTTTTGCCGGAAACTGTATTAGAATATATCTTGTTTTTTATGTTTTTTGTTTTGGTGATTCTTGGTTTTCCTGTGTTGGCATCTTTTTTGATAAGCAGCAAGGTGGAATTAAACGCAAAGGACATGCAGGAACTGGTTTCAAACGTCATTGTTTGGGCATCCCTATTTTCTAGTCTTTTTAGTGCAGCATGTTTTTTTACTTATACCATGATATCAAAACTGATTGTTATGAAACATAAAGATGTTTTGGATGAAGGAAAAGTTATTCTGCAACGGATGAAAGCGAATCAAAAGAGTATCAAAGCCATTGAGAATTTTATTCATAAGGAAAAAGATGACAGTATTTATAATTTGGAGCGTTATGATGATAAATTATCCGGACTGGAAAAAGAAGCGGTTAAGATAGTAGAAGAAAAACAAAATGCATTAAATTTGTTTGAAAACGAAACCAGAAATCTTATCACAGAAGAAATAAATAAAAGAAGAATGCCTAAATATAACCAGATGAAAGAAGAAGAAAGAGAACTAGATGATTATCTGAACCGGTTAGAGGAAGAGTTACAGGTAAATACCCTGACTCTTTCGAATCAATATGAAGCATATTTAGGCAAGAAGTATGTGAATCGGGAAACATTAGAAAGTCTGATAAAAATCATGAAATCCGGAGAAGCGGATACAGTATCAGAGGCAGTAAATTTTTTTAAAGAAACAGAATAATAGCAGTAAAAAGCAACAAATCCAGGTTATGCAAATGTATAATTGGGATTTGTTGCTTTTTTTGTGCCATACCATAGTCCCAAGGTGATAAAATCTGCCAGTTCCATAACAGTATTCAGTCTTGTGGAACTTAGGATAAAAGAATTAGCATATCCGTTTATGTTAACGATACCTGTTAGAGCAATATGACCTACGGAAAGTAGTTCTTTATCTACGCCTAGTCCCGGAGTTAAGGGACGATTTGAAAGTGTAACATATCCGATGTGTTTCTTTTGTCCTAGAGAAGCATCAATGGCAATGATAAAACCGTCAGGATGTTTTTTTTGGATCGAATTTATCGTTTCTTCCAGATTTTTCGCATGAACCGGGTGTTCCAAAGATCCGTATATGAAGGAATTAGGGAGAAATTTCTTTAATTTGTGACCTATTAATGGTCCGAGACAATCTCCTGTAGAACGATCAGAGCCGATGCATAAAAAAATAAGGTTTTTGGGTTAGATTTTGTAATCAGATAATAAATGAAACAAGGCATCACCTAAAAGAATATATTGTTTTTTTACAGCACTATTAAAATATTTTGTTTCATACAAAGCATTCATAAAATTAACCTCAATATTTTTAAACCTTGATAAATCATAACACCATCTAAAAAACAGGATGGAATATGAATATATATATTATTTCCTAAAATAAGAAAAATAAACATGGATAGTAAAAAGTTAGGATAATATATATGTTTTTTGGATTCATATGATTTTGAAGGAAGGAATAAATGAGTTTATAAAAAAGAAATCGAAAAAAGAGGAACATTTTTTATTGCAATATACAATTTTCGGCAATTAAATAAAAAAGCAGGTGTTATGATAAACGTGTAAGAGAAGTACATGAAACTATTATATGAGTTTTATTGTAAAAATATGAGTAAAGAAAGGAAATTAGTGTATGATAGAAGTGATTTATGAAAAAGAAAAAGAAGAAACAGCAAAAAGTGGTTGGGTTCCAAAAAATATACGACAAATTGGAAATCCGGAAGGAGAACAAAAGATATATATAGAAGATTATGTGATATCTTATATTAACAAAATAGCAAGACCGGAAAATATCTATTCCAGAGGTGCAATCCTGGTGGGGGAGGCCAAAAGTACAAAAAATGGAAGTGCAATATTTATAAGCGGAGCCATAGAAGCACCAAATTTGGAGTTGGATATGGATGAAACCGTATTTAATAATGATGTGTGGACTCAGATTTACGATACCATTAAAAATTTTTTTCCTGATTTAGAAGTAGTAGGTTGGTTTTTGTCGAGACTGGGTTTTTCCACTCAAATCAATGAGAAGATACAAAAAACGCATATAGATAATTTTTCTGGAAAAGATAAAGTTTTGTATGTGGTAGATTCTCTGGAAAAAGAGGATGCGTTTTATTTGTATGACCAAGGACGCTTAAGAAAACAGACAGGCTATTACATATATTATGACCGCAATGAAAATATGCAAAATTACATTCAAAGCAGAAGCGAAACGGAGGAAAAAATACTAAATCCTATTGAGGCAAAAGATAGAGAAGTATTAACAAGAGTTCGCAATCAGGTAACAAAAGCAGAAAGAAGGAAAAAGAAAAATCTGATGCCGCAGGTAGTCAGCTTTATTTTTGCCACAGGTATGCTGGCAATTGGAATTACAATCATGAATAATTATGATAAAATGAGAAAACTTGAGATGAAATTAGAACAACTAAATCTTACCATGAACCAGGGACAACAAGAAGAAAATCTGACATTGAATGCTGGAATCCATGATTCTGCCTACTTAGAGACTGGTGAAAATATTTCTCCATTCACTGAAGAAATGAAAGATACCGGGGAGAATAGCATGGAAAACAGCAATATTGCTGTTATGGAGGGGGAAAGCGAGAATAATTTAACCGAGAGTAACGAAACTGTGTTAGAAACCAACAGTGAAGAAGTGATAGAAACGATGTCCCAGAATTATTACTATGTAGAAGAAGGGGACACGCTCCTTTCTATCAGTTTGAAAATGTACCAATCCGAGGCATATGTAAAAGATATAAAAGAAGCGAATCAATTAGAAGATGAAAATTATATAAAAATAGGACAAAAACTAATTTTGCCTTCCGTACAGTAAAAAATAATAAGTGATAGAACCGATTAGCGCATAGCAACAAATTAGAAAAATGAATCTAATTAGCATGTAAAAAACAATTAGCGTATGGCAATAAATTAGTAAAAAGAATCTAATTAGTGTGCGAAAAACAATTAGTGCATAGCAACAAATTAGTAAAAAGAAACTAATTAGTATGAAAAAAATGAGTACATAGCAACAAATTAGTAAAAAGAATCTAATTAGCATCCAAAAAAATTATCATGATAGAAATCAATTATCATACAGAACTCAATTTTGTTACTGCTTGTGCGAACGGTAAAGAATTTTTATAACAGAATCTAAAAATAAGAGTAGAAGAATTGTGGGAAATTTAGTATAATAAAACCGTGAATGGTTAAGTTGAGATTGTTATGGACTTAATGATGAAAAAGTCGTGAATAATTGAGATTTAATGAGGATAATATCTTTTAAAATACAGGGTGAATTTTAATGAAAACGAAAAATACAGAGAATGAAGATGTAATTGTTCTTCAAAGTGAGGATAAAAAGATAAGAAAAAAGAAAAAAGGTATCGGAAAAATCATTGTGTTGCTGATTTTGATATTCTTATTATCAGGGGCTATTTTTGGAGTGGTATACTACAGAAACCGTACATTTTCCTCTTGTGAAATAGTAAACACCTATTATTTCGAAGAAAATGGAGTGATGTCTTATGAGACTTACCTTGACAATGTAGTGCGTTATAGTAAAGATGGAATTACATATGTAAATGCGGAAGGAGAAGTAATATGGTCCTCTTCTTATCAGATGAAGATGCCGAAAGTGTATGTAAACAAAGAATATGCCCTGGCAGTAGATTTTAATGGAAACGAAGTATATCTGTTTGATGGGAAGGGTCTGGTAAAAAAATTTACGACTCCATATAATATCTGCAATGCAGAAGTTGCTGCTAACGGAGTAATGGCAATTGTGTTAGAAGCGGATGAAGAAAATTATATCTACCTATATGATAAAGAGTCAACGGAATTGGTAGAAATTAAGACTACCATCGGACAAAATGGATATCCGTTGGATATTGCATTATCACAAGATGGAAAGAAAATGGTTGCAAGCTATGTTAACACTGAAAATATGGGTGTTACAACGAAACTGGCTTTTTATAACTTTAGTTCGGTAGGCCAGAATGAAAATAGTGACCGACTGGTAGGAGGAGTGGAGTTTTCGGGTTCTTTGGTGCCGGAAGTAAAATTTTTGGACAACGATACAGTGTGTGCATTTGTGGATGATAAGATTATAGTTTATGATATGAAAGATAAACCTGGTGAAAAAGCAAAAATTGAGTTTAAGGATGGACCAAGAAGTGTTTTTGCTAATGAAAAATATATTGGCTTTATTACGGAGTCAGAAAGTCAAACCGGAAGTTATCTGTTAAAAGTATATAACCTTGAGGGCAAGGAACGCTTTCAGAAAGAAATAAATATGGAATATCTTCAAATTGTAGCAGGAGAAGATGAATTGCTTTTGGTTGGAAGTAGTAGCCTGCTTGTGATGGATTATCGCGGAAATATAAAATATCAGGGAGATTTAGGGGTTGTAGCAAAAGGTGCAGTGTGCAGTGGAAAAAAATATGAGTACATTATACTAGGTGAGAACGCAAATTATCAGATTTGCCTAAAGTGAGCTAGGAGGAAAAGAAATGTCGATTTTAATTTGTGTCATTGTACTATTCTTGTTTCATATGATACATGGATATAAAGTTGGAATTATAAAAAAAGTTGTGCAATGTCTTAGTATGTTGGTTGCTATTGTTGTGTCGTTGTTTTGTTTTTCCTATGTTGCAAAAACCATACGTAACCTTACAGGAATTGAGCAGATAATGCAGGAAAAAGTAACAAAAGTAATAGAAGAGCAAATTGAAATAGATTTGGATGGTAAAGGGAATCAGAGAAAAGCAATAGAGGAGTTGGAATTACCGGATAATATAAAAGATGTTCTGATCGCAAATAACAATGAAGAAGTGTATGAGGCGTTGGGAATTGAGAAGTTTACGGAATATATTGGAAGCTACCTGGCGAATATGATCATCAATGCATTAGCATTTGTTGCGACGTTTGTGATTGTGTTTACTTTAATGCAACTCTTGCTTGCCATTGCTGATATTGCGGCTCATCTTCCTGTGATCCGAGGGCTGAATAAGATACTGGGAGCTTTATTGGGAGTAGTGCAAGGTGTCCTTACGGTGTGGTTATTCTTTGCAATCATAACCATGGCGATTGGAACGGAACTTGGGCTGGAACTTTATGAACAGATTATAGAACAGCCGATATTGAAGTATTTATATGAACACAACATCATTCTGGATATGATATCAAACCTTTCAAAGTTGATTTATTAATAGCTGAGGTATTTTATGACCTTGAACGTAGAAATATGGTTATGCAAGTCTGTTTGCAGGTAACCATATTTTTTTATGAACTAGGCAACTGAGATATGCTGTTCGAAATAATACAAGATGTGATGAAAAAATAGAAAAAAAGTAAAAAAAGGTATTGACAATTAGAAAACAGGATGGTATTATATCACTTGTCGGTAAAAAGATGTTTGAAAAGTTCAAACAATTCAAACAATTCGAAAAAGTTAATAAAAATAAGTGTTGACAAATAACTCTGAAGATGATAAAATATCTGATGTCGGTTAAAAAAGAATTGTGCGAAACGAATAAACAATTTATACAACTGAGAAAAATAAAAAAAGTTGAAAAAAGTTGTTGACAAATAAAATCGACTGTGATAAGATATAGAAGTTGACTCGCTTAGCGAGGAAATGAAAATCTTAAAAAGAACATTGATAACTGAACAATATAACAACCCTGAAAATTCTAAAGAATTTCAGAACGAACAGCCTATAAAAGGCAACCTAAAACAGTAAAAAGGGAAAAATTAGCCAGAAGTTAATTTTGACCGGAC
>JBGVLX010000034.1:0-51766 GCA_045124495.1 Lachnospiraceae bacterium | reverse complement strand
GGTCTGCCCGGTTCAAAATACAGCGTATTTGTTTATCATTTATTTTTTCTATTTTCATAGGATCACTTCCTTCTAGATAAAATTCCTGATAATCATTCAAAAAGTTTGATTCTTTCTGAATGTGTCCAGGTTCTTTTCCATATTAATTAAGATAAAATTCCGGATAGTCATTCAAAAAGGTTAATATCTTCTGAATGTGTCCAGGTTCTTTTCCATATTAAGATAAAATTCCGGGTAGTCATTCAAAAAAGGTTAATAATTTCTGAATGTGTCCGGGTTCTTTTCTATATCAAGATAAAATTCCGGACAGTCATTCAAAAAAGGTTAATATCTTCTGAATGTGTCAAATTTCCCTTTTATTCTACCACATATTCGGACAAAAGTCGAATGGTGTTTCCGGGATGTTGTTGGAAATTGTTTCTGCTTGTTGTTTTTTATGTTTTAACAGTAACAATAATCTGAGTAATGACAAAAAATAAAAAAGTACTTGAAATATGTTTCTTTTTGTGGTAGAATGCAAATTAAGAGATAGTTCCCCTAAGAAAGGGGTTGGTACTAATATAATATGATACCAAAGTCAAAAGGTCATACTTCCGTGAAAAAGTATGATTTTGGAATTCACAAAACATGAGAAGGTAGTCCAAATAGGACGGATTTCCAATGTTTTTTGGAACTACAGGAGCACTAAGTGCGAAGCGATTCGTAGGTATCATGAGGCAGAATACCTTTTGCCTAACATCATAACATGACAGTTTTATGTCTGACGTTTCAGGTTTATCTTGGTAATTTTTTTGAATTACCCATTTCAGAAACATAACTCATTTAAGAAATTTCAAAACAGAATTCGTTAAGAACTTCAAATGTTGAATCCACTGAAGAGATTTCAAAACAGAATTCGTAAAAATTTCAAATATTGAATTCACTGAAGAAATTCAAAAAACAGAATTCGCTAAAAATTTCAAATATCGAATTCACTGAAGAGATTCAAAAACAGAATTCGTTAAGAACTTCAGATATTAAATTCACCTAAGAAATTCCCAAACAGAATTCACCTAAGAAATTTCAAAAAGCATAACTGAGCGATGATAAGCAATGCTCTGTGCATTTTTCTATTCATTGTTCCCCAGAACATAAAATTCCGGAATCCGGAAAATTACTATTACCTAAAATTTAATCATCATGAAAGATAAAAAGTGACGAAAAAAAGGGGAATTATCTCGTTTTAATTTCTATATGAAAGAACAAACGTCTTTGTATTCATTTACATTTTAAAAAGAAAGGTAAAAAGAGTTACTGGTCGCATTCAACAGCAACCAATAAGCTACATATCATGGTCAAACTGTATTTGCCCACATCACAGCATGTCCTTACGAAAAAATCCTTTCTTTTTTTTCTGGAAAAGTCTGTCTTATCCCAGAATACAGAATACGCATCATACCGGAGCAAAAAGTTATTTTGCCCTTGATATCACATGCATAAAACTGTCATAAAATAAAAATAACTGTTCGTGCGAACCGGAAAATGGGATGGTAAGGGTTGTTTGGAAAACGTAGATAAAGGCGTCTATTCTTGGTCAACACATACCATTAAACTGTTATAAAAAAGCAATCAGTTACCTCCATCTAAAATCGGATTATGAAACAGGATGAATTGAAATTCATCAAAAAATGAACTATGAAACAGGATGTATCAAAATTCATCAAAAATTGAACTACGAAACAGGATGTATCAAAATTCATTTGAAATTGGAATATGATATAGTGTGTTACGAGTTGTCCCGATTTTAGAAAAATTACGATTCGAAATATGGTTGTACGGTAGAAAAGGCAGGAGAAATCTTGCCTTTTCTTTATGGGACCGGTTACTTAGTTGGACTCTTTTTCCTCGAAGTACCGGTCAATTCCGTTTTTTATACTAAGAGCCAGACTTTCCTGATAAGAAAGAAGGCATAATTTGGCCGCTTCTTCCGGATTGGATAAAAAACCGCACTCTACAATTACCACAGTGGGAGTAGCGTTTTTTAAGATATAATAAGTCTGGTCACTTTTTGCACTACGTGTGTTGGAAGGATCACTTCCGGCAATTAATTCTTCCTGCAGGCAGGTTGCTAAGAACTTTCCATCCTCGCTTTTTGCATGGTAAAATACCTGTGCTCCTTTTGCATTTTCACTTTGAAAACTGTTTTGGTGAATCAGAATGGCGATATCACAGGAACTTTCATTGATTAATTTTACCCTGTTTTTTAAATCAGAATTTTTTTTATTCTTTACACCTTCATCGCAAAGCATAACATCAGTATCTCTGGTAAGGATGACAGTGTAATCTTCCTTTAAAATTTCTTTTAAAATGAGCACGATGGATAAATTTAAGTCTTTTTCTAATTCGCCGTTTATGCCAACCTTTCCGGGGTCGTCCCCGCCATGACCGGCATCTAAGACGATCACAGGCTTTGATTTGTTCTGGTTACTTGCGGGAAAGACAGAGGATTGTTTTAATATCCCCACAAGAAGTAAAATCATACAAAGGAAGAAGAAAGAATAGGATAAACGTTTCTTTTTCTGTAGGAAGGAGCAACTAAAAAGCTTAAAAAAGGGGATTCTTTTGATAAATTCAGTGAGTTTATGTTTCATAGGATTCCCTCTTATTATAAAAAGCACTGATTTTTATTATTATATTCAGAATCAGAGAAAATAGAAGTCATAAGTCTTTGATGGTTTCGCAATTTTCTAAATATATTGTTTAAGAAAGGAAAGAAATATGTTTTAATTTTGGAAAAGAAGTGTTATACTGAAAAGAAGGTTAATATGATTTGAAACTGAATGGAGAAAAAACGTAGGTTTTTAAAAATAGAAAGGACGTAACTCTTCAAAGGTATCATGGACATATTTATGAAGGAAACGATGATGAGGTATTTATGTATACGAAAACGATAAAAATAGATTCCGAAAATATAGATGAAGATGTAATCGAGACGGCAGCGAAGGTGATTAAACGGGGCGGTCTGGTGGCATTTCCTACGGAAACGGTATATGGATTAGGAGCGGATGGACTGCAAAAAGAAGCGGCAGCGAAAATATATGAAGCGAAGGGAAGGCCATGTGATAATCCTTTAATTATCCATATTTCCCGTAAAGCGGATGTATTCCATCTTGCAAGGGAGGTGTCGGAGACGGCGTGTAAACTGATGGATGTGTTCTGGCCGGGACCTCTTACCATGATTTTTGAGAAATTGGAGGAGGTGCCGGATGAAACGACAGGTGGTATGTCGACAGTGGCTGTAAGATATCCTAGTCACCCGGTAGCCAGAAGATTAATTGAGGCTTCCGGAAGATTTATTGCTGCACCTAGCGCGAATTTATCCGGTAAGCCTTCTCCAACTTTGGCAGAACATGTCATTGCAGATTTGAAAGGCCGTATCGATATGATTCTGGATGGAGGCAGTGTCTCTATTGGAATTGAGTCTACGGTGCTGGATGTAACGGGAGAGGTTCCTGTTATACTAAGACCGGGATTTATTACGAAGGAAATGCTGGAAGATGTGGTAGGAGAAGTAAAAGTAGATCCTGGGATACAGGGAGATTTAACCCTTGATATAAAGCCTAAGGCTCCGGGAATGAAATATCGGCATTATGCCCCGAAAGGGGAGTTGACCATCGTGGAAGGAAATGACATTGAGATGGTAGCGGAAGAAATTAATGCCATTACAGAGGTTATGATGTCCCAAGGAAATAAGGTGGGTATCATTGCTACGGATGAAAGTATGGATTTATACCAGAATGGAACCGTGTTAAGTATCGGTTCCAGGGAAGATGATACCACCGTTGCGGCAAATTTGTTCCGGGTGTTACGGGAGTTTGATTCCTTGGGAATGGAATACATTTATTCTGAAAGCTTTGAGGGAGGAAAGTTAGGTTATGCCATTATGAACCGGCTTTTAAAGGCAGCAGGGCACAGAGTAGTTGAGGTAAAGGGAAAAGATGAAGTTTTAGAGAAGAATAAGATTATATTTGTCTGTACCACAAATTCTACCAGAAGCTATATGGCAGAGGTTGCCATGGCGAAATTGCTAAAGGATCAGAACATAGAAGGTGTTCAGGTTATGTCCAGGGGGCTGGTGGTACTTTTTGAGGAACCAGTGAACCCGAAGGCCCAGATTTGTTTAGAGGCCCATGGTTATGAAGTGAAGGATTATGTTACCATCCAGTTAACTCAGGAGGATATTGATACAGGCTGCATGATATTGACCATGACGGAGGCTGAAAAGAGCAAAGTCATGGATGAATACGAAAATGTAAAAAGAATCTATACCTTAAAAGAATTTGCCAATGAGCAGGGAGAGGTGTTAGACCCTTATGGTAAAGAAATCGTAGACTATGAATATTGTCTGCGGGAATTAGAAAGACTAGTAGAAAAAACTATGATACGATTGAAAGGTGGAAAAGAATGATAGCATTAGGAAGTGATCATGGCGGATATGCTTTGAAACAGGAAATTATGAAACATTTAGAAGAAAGAGGAATGGAATACAAGGATTATGGGTGTTACAGTGAAGAATCCTGTGATTATCCGGAATTTGCCCATGCAGTAGGAAAAGCGGTAGCAGCGAAAGAATGCGAACTTGGTATTTTGATTTGCGGTACCGGTATTGGAATTAGTATAGCTGCGAATAAAATCAAGGGTGTAAGGGCTGCACTTTGCCATGACTGCTTTAGTGCACAGGCTACGAAGGAGCATAATGATGCTAATATTCTTGCCATGGGGGCGAGAGTTGTGGGTGTAGGACATGCACTTAAGATTGTAGATACTTTTTTAGATACCCCGTTCTCCAATGATGAACGACATATTAGAAGAATTGCCGCTATAGAAGAGGATTAATCTTATCGTTACCGTTCCTCTGTGAACGGTAACATTTTATCATTATTTTGGGGATACTAACATTTTTATGAATGGACTTAAACTTGATTTTGTGGTATAATAGATGGGATACTGGAAAGGATGAGAAGAAATGAAACAGACTCATTTTTTTAAGAATATTACACTCATATCCCAGATAGGAATTTCGATGTTAACGGCGGTTGGAATCTGCCTTGGTATTGGAATGTGGGTGGACCATAAGTTTGGAACCAATTATTTAATCTGGTTTTTATTTCTCGGAATCGCATCAGGGTATCGTTCTGCATATGATGTAATTAAGAAAATAGATGGCTCTATTGGGCAAAAATCAAACCCCAGTCCAAAAGCCGGTGAGGAAATGATTCAAAGTGAAGAAGTATTGGAACAAGACAAGGATAGATAGAACAGTATTAAGTTTATGGATTGGTATGGTTCTTTTTGGAATCCCGGCTGAAATTATAGGACTGATTGTGGTTCAGGAAAGAATCGCCTTTAGCATAGGTCTTTGGCTGGGTGTATTATTACAGTTTGCCATTACCTGGATGATGCAAAGGGACTGTGAAAGAGCAGTGGAAATGGAAGTGGAGCAGGCGGAAAAATATATCCGGGGCAGAAGTTTCTTACGTTCTCTTTTTTGGTTCCTCGTTATGGCAGCAGCCATAAATATTAATGTCATCAGTTGCATCGGTGTGTTTTTTGGGTTGTTTGCCCTGAAAGTGGCAGCGCTTTTTTCACCCGTTGTATTCAGATATTTTATAGGTGACGGTTCGGAGGCTGACTCTGAATAGTTACAATTTTCTTGCTGTGGCGCAAGGTCCATAGCAACGCGTAAGTATCAGGGAGTTCAAAAGCTTTTGCCCTTGATACCAATAAAAAAGTAAGGAGGTTAGACGTATGGGAACAGATTTAGCCGGCTTTTTAGGGAATCTGACCGGAGGCGGAATGCTTTTGGCGGAAGAACAAGAAGGTGTAGATTTTTTCATACATGAGCTGATGCCCCTCACCTTTTTGGGAGATGGTGTTTATCTGACGACCACTCATGTATGTACCCTGATTGTTGTGCTGACCATTATGATTTTTGCAGTGGTTGCCAGAATCAAGTTAAACAAAGCAAAAGAAATTCCGGATGGTTTTCAGAATTTTCTGGAATTGGTTGTAGAAACACTGGATAATTTTGTGCATTCTACCATGGGAAAGATGGGTTCAAAATATGTAAACTATATTGGAGCCTTGTTTATGTTTATTTTTTTATCCAACATTTCCGGGTTATTTGGACTAAGACCACCCACGGCAGATTATGGAACAACCCTTTCTCTTGCATTGATTTCTTTCGTACTGATTCAGTATTGCAATGTCAAGAATAATAAATTTGGAGTTGTGACGGATTTGTTTCAACCATTGCCATTCTTATTCCCGATTAACTTAATCGGTGAGTTTGCAACGCCATTATCACTTTCGTTGCGTTTGTTTGGTAATGTTATGGCTGGTACTGTTTTGCTGGCTTTATTCTATGGATTACTTCCATGGTTTGCAAAGCTTGGAATACCAGCATTTTTACATGGTTATTTCGACTTGTTCTCAGGTGCAATCCAGGCATATGTATTTTCTATGCTGACGATGGTATTTGTTTCACAAAAAGCCGAAACAGAGTAACGTTTGATTGTCCGAAACATCGTTTTGGGGAATGAAAAACATTGTGTTGATTTATTGTATTTTAGGAGGAAGAAAATTATGAGTAATATCACTAACGAAGGTTTAATTTTAGCATGTTCAGCAATTGGTACAGGTTTAGCAATGATCGCAGGTCTTGGTCCTGGTATTGGACAGGGTATTGCAGCAGGTCATGCAGCAGGAGCAGTAGGACGTAATCCTGGTGCAAAGGGTCAGGTAACTTCTACCATGTTAGTAGGTCAGGCCGTAGCCGAAACCACCGGTCTTTACAGTTTGGTTATCGCATTGATTTTAATGTTTGGTAATCCTTTTATTTCTGCTTTCAAGAAACTTTAATTCTTAAGGAGCGAGGAAGAAAAAGGAAGGGAGGCGTAAAGCGTGACCAATTTAGTTCAGTATGGTAACACATTTTCCATGCTTGCCACCGGAAGAATTTTCGGACTGGACAAGCAGCTTTTAGTGGATGTTTGCTTTCAGGTTATTGCCATATTAATCTTATTCGCATTCTTATCTTATATTTTATTTGAACCGGTTAAGAAGATGCTGAATAACCGTAAGGAAAAGGTGCAAAACGACCTTGAGACTGCCGCTGCCAATAAGGAAGAAGCACTAAAGTTAAAAGAAACTTATGATGCTAAGATAAAAGAGGTAGACAAAGAGGCAGAAGAAATTCTTTCAAATGCACGGAAAAAGGCATTAAAACGGGAGAATGATATTGTAGAAGAGGCCAAAGAAGAGGCTGCCAGAATTATGGCGAGAGCCAATAATGAGATTGAACTTGAAAAGAACAAACTTCAGGATGAAATCAAAGTGGAAATCGTGAAAGTGGCAGCAGTTATGGCTGGTAAGATGATAAAGATGCAGATGGATGAATCTATGCAGAATGCATTGATTCAGGATACATTAAAAGAGATGGGTGATGATACATGGCTAAGCAAATAAGTCAAACATATGGTAATGCATTATTTGAATTAGCCTTGGAACAAAATAACCTAGATCAGATGATGCAGGAAGCAGTTTTTATCAGGCAGTGTCTGGAAGAAAACGAAGATTTGATTAAGGTTTTAAATCATCCGAAAATTCCCAAAGACGAGAAAATCACTTTACTTGAGACTGTTTTTAAAGGACAGGTTTCTGATGAAATGTCGGGATTTCTGGCTGTTTTGATAAGTAAGGATCGTCAGGGTGGAATTTTTGGAATCTTTGATTATTTCATGCACTGTGCCAGAGAATATAAGAAAATCGGTGTATTATATGTTACTTCAGCAGTGACATTGTCAGCGGTTCAAAAAGAACAAATCGAAGCAAGGGTGCTTGAACTAACCGGTTATGTTTCTTTGGAAGTAAAGTACGAGGTGGATGAAAGTCTCATCGGCGGACTGGTACTTAGAATCAATGACAGGGTGGTAGATAGCAGTATTAAGACGAAACTTACAAATATGACGAAAAGTCTGATATAACTTAAGGAATTTTATAGTATATCATTTATCGAAGTTAAAAAGTGAAGTCTTATGGCAGAAGTAAAATGTGACTGCCCCGGCTTGGAAAAAAGCAGTTTATTTTAGATGCGAGGAAAGAAGGTGCTTAGGCTCTATGAATTTAAGACCAGAAGAGATTAGTTCTGTGATTAAAGAACAGATTAAGAAGTATAAATCAGAGCTTGAAACCAATGATGTGGGCACGGTAATCCAGGTAGCAGATGGAATTGCCCGTGTGCATGGTCTTGAAAACGCGATGCAGGGTGAATTGTTAGAATTCCCATCAGAAGTTTTCGGTATGGTTTTGAACTTAGAAGAGGACAACGTTGGTGTGGTATTGCTTGGTGATGCCAAGAACATCAACGAAGGTGATATTGTAAAGACTACCGGTAACGTAGTAAGTGTTCCTGTTGGAGACGCTATGTTAGGAAGAGTTGTAAATGCGTTAGGACAACCTATCGACGGGAAAGGACCTATCGCAACTACAAAGATTAGACCAATTGAACGTGTTGCCTCAGGTGTTATCTCACGTAAATCCGTAGATACTCCACTTCAGACAGGTATTAAGGCGATTGATGCCATGGTTCCGATTGGAAGAGGTCAGCGTGAATTGATCATCGGTGACAGACAGACTGGTAAGACAGCCATTGCCATCGATACCATTATTAATCAAAAGGGACAAGGGGTTAACTGTATTTATGTTGCCATTGGTCAAAAGGCTTCTACCGTTGCCTCTATTGTTAAGACATTAGAAGAATATGGTGCTATGGATTATACCACAGTAGTTGCATCAACTGCATCAGAATTAGCACCACTTCAATATATTGCTCCGTATTCCGGATGTACCATTGGTGAAGAGTGGATGGAAGAAGGAAAGGATGTATTGGTTGTGTATGATGATTTGAGTAAGCATGCAACTGCTTACCGTACACTGTCCTTATTACTTCGTAGACCACCAGGACGCGAAGCATACCCGGGTGATGTTTTCTACTTACATTCAAAATTATTGGAACGTGCAGCGAAACTTTCGGATGAATTAGGTGGAGGTTCTTTAACAGCCCTTCCTATCATTGAAACCCAGGCAGGTGACGTGTCTGCTTACATTCCTACCAACGTAATTTCTATTACAGACGGTCAGATTTATTTGGAAACAGAAATGTTTAATTCCGGTTTCCGTCCGGCGGTTAACGCAGGTTTGTCTGTTTCCCGTGTTGGTGGTGCTGCCCAGACGAAGGCCATGAAGAAACTGGCGGCTCCAATTCGTGTGGAACTGGCACAGTACCGTGAACTTGCAGCCTTCTCCCAGTTTGGTTCAGAATTGGATGCAGATACCAAGGAAAAACTGGCTCAAGGTGAAAGAATTAAGGAAGTATTAAAACAACCTCAATATAAACCGATGCCGGTAGAAAAGCAGGTTTTAATTATTTATGCTGCAACAAAGAAGTATTTATTAGACATTGCAGTAGAGGATGTTTTATCCTTTGAAAAGGAATTGTTTGAATTTGTGGATACCAAGTATCCGGAGATTTTTGCAACCATAAAGGAAACAAAGCAGATTGATGAAGCATTGGAAGAAACAATCGTGAAGGCTATTACAGAATGTAAAGCTGAATTTATGAAATAGACTGGTGGTGATTTTTTGTGGCATCTATGAGAGATATAAAACGCCGTAAGTCAAGTATTCAAAGTACCCAGCAGATTACGAAGGCGATGAAACTTGTTTCTACGGTTAAGTTGCAGAAGGCAAAAGCCAAAGCAGAAGAGTCAAAACCGTACTTTCAGACCATGTATCAGACCATCGGTTCCATTCTTTCAAAGTCAGGTGCGATACAACATCCGTATCTTTTAAAGAATGACAGTAATAAAAAGGCGGTTATTGCCATTAGTGCCAATCGTGGACTGGCAGGCGGATACAATTCCAATCTTGTGAAATTAGTAACCGGAGATGAAAATTTACCAAAGGAAGATGTGTTCATTTATAACATTGGTACTAAGGGAAGGGAAATTTTCTTAAGAAAAGGTTATGAAATCAAAGCGGATTATTCAGAAGTAATCAATCAGCCTTTGTATAAAGATGCCGTAGATATTACTCAGGCGTTATTAAAATCTTACCGTGATGGAGAAATCGGAGAGATTTATTTAGCATATACCAGTTTTAAAAACACTGTAAGTCATGTTCCTACTTTGATGAAGCTTTTACCAATGGATCAGGATTCGGTAAAGACGGAAGGGGAGCAGGAAGGTTCGAATGCGCTTATGAATTATGAACCGGAGCCGGAAGAAGCTTTAGAACAGTTGATTCCTAAGTATGTTTCCAGCTTGATTTATGGGGCGTTTTCGGAAGCAGTTGCCAGTGAAAATGGTGCCAGAATGCAGGCTATGGATTCTGCAACCAGCAACGCGGAAGAAATGATTGCAGGGCTTTCTCTTATGTACAATCGTGCGAGACAGACTTCGATTACCCAGGAACTTACAGAAATTATTGCTGGTGCAGATGCAATAAACTAAAAAGGAGTGAAAGCAGCAAATGGCAGATAAAAATATCGGTAAAATCACTCAGATTATCGGTGCAGTATTAGATATAAAGTTTACAGCTTCCCATTTGCCTGAAATCAATGATGCAATTTACATTGAGAAGGAAGATGGCAGCCGTTTAGTAGTGGAAGTATCCCAGCATTTGGGAGATGACGTAGTTCGTTGTATCGCTATGGGACCAACAGAAGGTTTAAAAAGAGGAATGGACGCAGTTTCAACAGGAGCTCCTATTTCCGTTCCTGTTGGTGAGAATACATTAGGACGTATGTTTAACGTATTAGGAGAGCCGATTGATAATAAGCCGGCTCCGGAAGCAGAAGAAATATCGCCGATTCATAGAAAGGCTCCTACTTTTGCGGAGCAGTCTACTACCACAGAAATGTTAGAAACAGGTATTAAGGTCGTAGATTTACTTTGTCCATACCAAAAGGGTGGTAAAATCGGTTTGTTCGGTGGTGCCGGTGTAGGTAAAACCGTATTGATTCAGGAATTAATTCGTAACATTGCCACAGAGCATGGTGGATATTCTGTATTTACCGGTGTAGGGGAACGTACCAGAGAAGGAAATGACCTTTACCATGAAATGCAGGAATCCGGAGTTATTAATAAAACTACCATGGTGTTCGGTCAGATGAACGAACCACCTGGAGCTCGTATGAGAGTAGGTCTTACAGGACTTACCATGGCGGAATATTTTAGAGATAAAGGTGGAAAGGATGTATTATTATTCATTGATAATATCTTCCGTTTTACCCAGGCGGGTTCTGAAGTTTCTGCGTTGCTTGGACGTATGCCTTCTGCCGTAGGTTATCAGCCTACTTTACAGACAGAAATGGGTGCCTTACAGGAACGTATTACTTCTACCAAGAATGGTTCCATTACTTCGGTTCAGGCAGTTTATGTGCCTGCGGATGACCTTACAGACCCGGCTCCGGCGACTACTTTCGCCCATTTGGATGCCACCACGGTTCTTTCTCGTTCTATCGTAGAACTTGGTATTTATCCGGCGGTAGATCCTTTGGAATCGACTTCCCGCATCTTAGACCCAAGAATCGTTGGGGAAGAACATTATAAGGTTGCCAGAGGGGTTCAGGAAATTCTTCAGAAGTACAAAGAATTGCAGGATATCATTGCAATCTTAGGTATGGATGAATTATCAGAAGAAGATAAGTTAATCGTAGCCCGTGCCAGAAAGGTACAAAGATTCTTATCTCAGCCATTCTTCGTAGCCGGACAGTTTACAGGTTTGGAAGGTAAGTATGTTCCAATTGAAGAAACCATTCAAGGCTTCAAAGAAATCATCGAAGGAAAGCATGATGATATTCCGGAAAGCTATTTCTTAAATGCAGGTAATATTGATGATGTTCTTGCAAGAGTAAAGAAGTAGGAGTTACTGTTTCTTTGTGGACAGTAACAGGTAGTAAGGTTACTGCTTGATTGTGAACTGCAAGATAGAAAGACCCAGGTTTATGTTCATATAGAAAACAGCAACCAGATGGAGGATGAAAGAATGGCAGATGGAACATTTTTATTAAAAATAATAAATCCTGACAGAATTTTTTTCGAAGGAAATGCTTCTTTTGTAGAACTTCATACCTCGGAAGGTGATGTTGGAGTATATCCGAAACACATTCCTATGACCTTTATTGTGGAACCTGGCGTGATCCGGATTCATACAGAGGAAGGAATCAAGGAGGCTGCGCTACATGCCGGTTTTATTGAAGTATTAGAAGATAAAATCACCATCATGGCAGAATCTGTGGAATGGCCGGATGAAATTGATATCGCAAGAGCGGAAGAAGCAAAGATTCGTGCAGAACGAAGATTGAACGGAAAAGAAGCCGGCATCGATATTGCTAAGGCAGAATTGGCACTAAAGAGATCTTTGGCACGTATCCAGTTAGGAAACAGACGATAACCAGGAGTAATTTCAGGATATCGTCATATAAAGTAAAAAAGGAAGCCCCTATGAACATCTAAAAAAGGTGTTCATAGGGGCTTTTGTTAAATGTATTAATTCATATTTTCTTCTTCTTCAAAAAAGAACATTGACTTATTTTATTTTCCAACAACTTATATGTAATCACATACATAATAACAGCCAGAATCAAAGCGCCGAAACCGTCTAGAATCGAATGCTGCTTTAAAAAGACGGTAGAAATGCTAATCAAAAATACCAAAATACCAACCAACCCTTTTACTAATCTGTTCTTATGGAATTCTCGGCTTTTACATATTACAATCAGGGCAGCCACAGAATCATATACATGAATACTCGGAAATACATTGGTACAGGTATCTACCTCCCAAAGGCGGATGATTTCTGCAGTAAAGAGATTATCCCGCAGGGTATCCAATGCCGGTCTTAAATTCTGCCCGTTTGGAAAGAAAAAGTAGATGATACAACAAATCGTCATACCACCAAATATCATGATACAGGAGCGAAGATAATCTTTTGTATCCGTTAACAGGAAATAAAGCACTGTGATTACCATGAAAGCATGCCAGGTGTAATATGGTATCAAAAAGTATTCACAAAATGGAATTTTATCATCCAAAGAGCAGTACATTCTGGTGTAATTTGCATCGTTTGGCAACTTTTTTTCTAACAGATAAAAAATAACGGAATAAATGATGATGTATAATAACGCTATAAAAAGTTCTTTATTATTTGAAATCCATGTTAAAATATCCGCTTTTTTTATCTTTTTTAAGGAGCTGAATTTAAAATTCTTTCGTTCTTTTAAATCCTGAATTCGGAATTCTCCAAGATTTTTCATTGTGTCACCTCTTTGTTTATTGGAAGTTGGAAAGAATGCCTGCACCGGTGGAAACCGCATTTGCAAAAGCAATATCCAATAATTCGTTTTTTAAAGTAGTATCCAGATCTTTCTTTTCTTTTGCTAAGTTTAATATTACAAGTAAGATGGAATAAAGCATTCTTTGTCCTTTGTCAGATAACATGGTTGAGATTCCATTTTTTTGTCTTAAGGTCTGGTTTACTTCCAGAATATCCTTTACTGTTTCCTCGAAATTCTCCGATAAGAGGGTGAGAATGCCTAAATAAGTACCGGTAAAGTAATCGGAAAACCTGATTTTTTGCTCTTTTAATTTATCATATAGACTATAGGCATTTTTAATTAAGCTCTCATTTTCGGTATTGCTCAAACATAATATTTTAGCAAGAAGGGCACTGTTTCCGGAATCCGTTCGCTCATTTTTTGCAAGGCGGTATAACTGGTCCATTTTATGTGCAAATTCGTCCCCGTCCCGTTCTATCTCTGATAAAATACATAAATATCCATAATCCAATGCATCTGTAGGTACTTTGTATTTCTTTTTCATCTGTTGGTAAAGATTTGCTGCCCGGACTTCAATGGTTTTGGCATCAAGGTCAGTTAGTTTTTCACCCATTTGAAGTAAGGCAAAGGAAAAATAGTTGGAATTTTTAAATCCGTTTTTACGAAGGTGCTTATTAACGGCAATTGTTTCATCAAAGATGTCCTCGGGACTTTCATAAAAGGAAAGTATCGTTGCGGAGGGTAATCCAATGATTCCACGATAGTTTGAAAAAGTCTTTGTTTTTTTCTGCATTAAGTTTTTGTATCTCTTAATTTTTAAAGATTCTAATTTTTTTTCATATCGAACCGAAAGCAAAGAAGAAATACAAAGGTTAAAATCATATTCCAAAACAATGTTCTTTTCAATGTTGTTTTTACATTCTATAAATTGTTTTACAGATTGTTCCAAATCAGTATTCATAGTAATTTGCCGCCTTTCGCATAAAAAGTAAGAAATTTCTATCACTTTAATCACTTTGTCTGTCACTGTTCACAAGAAAACAATAACCTTTGTTCACTATAACATAACAAGTGAGAAAAAGCTATTGTTTTCAAAGAAAAAATATGTGAGAAAAATGATGTGATGTTATTGTTCATGGGTGAACAGTAACGGTACGATCTACTATGCCGGGAGACTTACAAGTTATGTGAGTGGTCTGGTATCTGCCCTGTTTTATGAATTCATAAAAGCGCATACTTTATTAAAATCCATGGTTCCGCCAAAAATGTCCAGGGCACTGCCGATGGTCACATCTAATTTATTTTTGCCCAATGTTTTTAATAAAGACAAATCTTCAAAAGAACTTACTCCACCAGCGTAAGTAACCGGAATAGGGGCAGCGTGTCCAAGTAGACTTACCAGTTCCTCTTCGATTCCGTTTGCTTTTCCTTCCACATCTACTGCGTGAATCAGGAATTCATCGCAGTAATTGCTTAATTTTTGAAGGGTTTCCGGAGTTAGGACGACATCCGTAAAATTTTGCCATCGGTCAGTTACAATAAAATACTTACCGTCTTTTTTTCTACAACTTAAATCTAATACCAGATGTTCTTTCGAAACGGAAGATACCAATTTATCCAGCTTTTCATAGTGGATTTGCCCGTTGGAAAAAACGTAGGAAGTAACAATGACATGAGAGGCACCATGTTCCAGGAAAAAAGGTGCATTGTCCGGCGTAATGCCACCTCCGACCTGAAGATGATTTGGATACTCTTTTAATGCCAGAAGAGCCTGTTCTAAATCTAAGTCATATTCATTTGTTCCTGATTTGTTTAAAAGAATGATGTGTCCGCCACTTAGGTTTTTCTCTTTATAAAGATGGGCATAAAAGGAGGCATCCTGAGTGGCGACAAAATTTTCTTTCGCCTGGGTTCCTTGGTCTAAAAGACTTCCTCCGACAATTTGTTTCACTTTTCCATTATGAATATCAATGCATGGTCTGAATTTCATAGTAATTTACATTTCTTCCTTTCTAAAAAATCTGTTTGAATGGGCATTAACACACTTTGTGGGTCTATGACAATTTTTAGGTAAATAGAATGTTTAGGTAAATAGAATGGGGCTGTCGCACTATGTAAAATAATCTCAAGATATGGCTAATTTGTTATAAAATTATCCATATTCTGTAAGAGATCTTTTAAAATGCGACAGCCTCATGTAAACATCTAAATTTTTTATGGTTAGAAGTGTTGGCGTTACTGTTCTTTATATAATAAATAATTTCGGATTACCAACACAGTGGATTTTGGAAATATGGTCCTATGCCAATAGTTCTTTGGCAATATCTTCCACACATTCTCCCTCTTTTTCGATGATAAAGTTATTTACCTGGTCAGACAGGTCGTCTGCAGTGTAAGTTAAGTTCTGGGCCATCTGGGCAACTAAAGAACTATCCTCTGCCACGTGGTTTGCAAGATCTAACAGAGAAATGGTGGTCTGATGAATTTCCGTAGCACCGGCCGCCTGTTCCTGTGTAATACCTGCAAGAGAAGTGGCAACGTCGTCTGCAGCATTTATCTTCTCAATCATCTGTCCGACAATGTTACTTGAAGTTGAGATAGATTCATAAATATTATCGAAAGTTTTAGAGGCAGTGGCAATTTTCGTTCCACTATCTAAAATTTCGTTTGAGGAAACATCTGCCTGAACTTTTACTTCTGCAATTAAATCGTTAATATATTCTGTCAATTTTGTGATATCAGCCGCAGCATTGGCGCTGATATCCGCAAGGTGACGGATTTGTCCTGCAACCACGGCAAAACCCTTACCGGCTTCCCCAGCTCTGGAGGCTTCGATGGCAGCATTGATGGAAAGTAAGTTGGTTTCGTCAGAGATATCTCCAATCATACTGACCATTTTATTAATCTGAATGGTAGAAGTACTAACTCTCTCAATGGAATCAACCAAGGTAGTAACGGTTTTCTTAATATTATCCATAGATAAAGTTACCTGTTCCATATCATATTTTCCCTGTTCGGAAACGGTAACCGTACTGTTCATAATATCGTTTACCTGAAGTCCGTTCGTTCTGGTGTCCATAACAACTTCCGCCAAAGATAAGGTATTATCCGTAATTTCCGAAATTGAATTTACTAATTCTTCTACTGTAAGATTTAATTCATTCATGGAATTTGCCTGTTTGGTTGCAGAAGTTCGAATGGTTTCTGCAATATCGGCACTGTCTCCTGCCTGATTGGTTAATTCCAGTGATACCATATTAATATCGGAAATGGTTCCACGCATGGTTTCAATGAAATTCTGCATACTATAGGTCATAAGAGACACTTCGTCATTTCCTTTAATGTTAAGGTCATCTGAAAAATCTCCGGTAGTAATTTTTGAAATCGCCTTTGTCAGATATTTTACCGGTTTAATAATAATATGTACCATACGTTCTGTTAAAACACCGATGAAGACAATACCTACAATCATCAAAAGCATAACCAGCATCTGAAGATTTTTAAGGTCTTGTAATACAGTGTCTTCTTCAATGAAGGTAATTAGCAGGAAGTTACTGCCTTCTACCGGCTGGATATCAATCATATAGTTACCGGCATCACCGGTAGTTTCACGAAGACCATATCCAATTTTATAAAGTTCATCATTAATATTAGAATACAGGGAATCCAAATCTTCGTCTAATAAAGTAGCAGACAAGAAAGAGGAATCCGGGTGGGCGATAATGGTAGCACTTCTCATGTCGTACAAGAAGGAGGTACCTTCATCCATGATTTTAATGTTGGATACCTTGTCAGAAATATATTCAAGGGAAATATCAGCCCCACCAATCCACATCATTCCCGTTGCGTCGGTGAGGGTACAGGTAGCGGTAGCATAGTAAGCGTCGTCTGTTTCATTATAATAAGGTTCCCCGAAAGAAAATTCTCTGTTTCTAAGTCCGGCCTGAAACCATTTTTCTGTAGCAACCGTAAAAGAAGCATTTTCCTCGGCCTGGGTTCCTGAGACATAAGCATTTTCCGCACTACCCATAAAAATACCGTTTGGATAAGAATCATTCCGGCCCATGGTATTTTTCAGAAAGTTTTGTTTTTCTTCCAAAGACATATCTACTGATTCTATGGCAGTTTTATACATTTCCAATTCAGAAATGATACTGTTCGCCCAAACACTTAATTCCTGGGTATTAGCCTGGGATTCGGAAGTTAAGGTTTTTTTCGCAAGGTTAAGGATAATCTTCTGGGAAGAATTATAGGTAATAATCAGTAAAATTAAAATTGCTACGGAAACAGTAGGAAGTACCGTTAACAGTAATTTTAATTTAATTCCAAAACGCTTTTTTGACGGATCGAATTTTTTGGATTCTTTTTTACGGTGTTTCTTTTTTGATTTTGCGGCTTTTATTTTTTTCTTTTTTGGAGTTTTTTCACTAGTTTCTCCGGTTGGTGTTTCTGTCATGTTTGTAGCATCGTTAGTTTCTGATGGTTCTTCAGAAACGGTTGCAGTATCGATCATTTCTGCCGGTTCTTCAGAAACAGTTACGGTATCGTTCATTTCCGATGGTTCTTCGGTAACATCTGCTGAAGCGTTGCTTTTATTACGTTCTTTTTTCTTTGAATTTTTTATTTTCTTTTTTAGTTTGAATTTCTTCTCTTTATTTTCTTTTTTGGAATCATTGTTTGAATTCTGATTTATGGAGAGTTCTTCGGATTCCTCCGGGGCAAAAGGAGTTTCCTCTGCCGGTACAGGATTCATTTCTTCTTCTGGCGCATCGGAAATGGTGTGTTCTTCCAATGTGTCTGTTCCGTTTTCTGTCACATCTAGGGAAATTTGTTCATTTTCTAAAGTTCCTTCGGAAGCAGTTTCATTTTGACTTATATGTGCATTTTCGTTCTTCGTTTTTTTTGCTTTCTTAAACATATTGAACTCCTTTCTTTAGAATGGTATTACTAACTACTATATCATATATTGTTGAAAATAGCAAATAATATGGGTGATTTTTCATAAATTTTGTTTAAAAATCATACATATTTTGTTGATGTTTCTGTAAAGAAAAAGATTGTGAGAATCATTTTGTTGTTGTAATATATAAAAGATGAGAATTTGAACGGAAAAAAGCTGTCAAAACAACGAGAATTGGCATGCATTATTGAAGATTCTTAATAAGGGATGAAAGGAAAACAGGAAAATGCATCGAAAGGATAAAGGTTTTTTAAAAACAATAAGAAATAATAAGATATACCTGTGGATTTTTTTTGTAATTACAATTGTCTTTGTAGTTGTATGGGTAGGAAATAAAATATATCCCCTAAAAGAGCATACCCTGTTTCTTTCAGATGGGATTCACCAGTATATTCCTTTTTTCTCAGAGTATTATGAAAAGATAAAAAATGGAGAAAACCTGTTATTCAGTTCTCATGTGGGAATGGGGAATAATTTTTTCTCTTTATTTTCCTATTATCTGACAGGACCTTTGAATCTTTTGGTTTTTCTGTTTCCAAAGGATAAGCTTTATTTTTCTTTAAGTCTTTTGGTATATATAAAGATATTGCTTGCAGGGCTGTTCTTTGCCTGTTATTTGATACATAGACCAATGGAAACGAAAAGGGAAGAAATGGTAGAGAAGGAAGCTCTGATAAAAGACCGGAAAAAAGAATTTTACATTGCCGGCTTTTCCATAGCCTATGCCTTAAGCAGTTATTGTGTGGGCTATTATTGGAATATTATGTGGTTAGACTGCATTTATATTTTACCTTTGGTGATATTGGGAATGGAACGGCTGATGAAGGAAAAGAAGATTGTCCTTTATGTGCTTACCCTTTCTTATTGTCTGTATTGTAATTACTATATGGCATTTATGGTATGTATTTTTCTGGTACTGTACTTTTTTACTTTTAAAGCAGCTTCTGTTAAGGAATTTATGAGGAACGGGATAAGTTTTGCGGTTTCCTCCCTGTTGGCAGGCGGAATCAATGCGTTTTTGCTGTTGCCGGCTTACTGGGGAATCAAGATGACTTCTGCAGGGGGAACCATGACAAGTGAAATTCCGGCATGGGAATGGTATGGACATTTAAAAGAAACCTTAGTATCCCAACTGGCTTTAAATACTCCGATGACAGTGGATTTTTCACCTTGGAAAGCAAATTTATATTGTTCCATGCTGATTCTTTTTCTGGTTCCGATGTTTATATGGAAAAAAAACGGAAGTTTATACCGGAAAATAATCATAACAGCATTGGTTCTTTTGTTTTACATAAGTTATGACAATGAGTTGCTAAATTATATTTGGCATGGATTTCATGCGCAAAATGGCATACCCAACAGAATGGTATTTTTATGCAATTTCTTATTGTTGGTAATGGGGTATGAGGTGTTAAGGGACCGGAAAACGGTATCCTGGTATGGCTTTGGCTTTGGACTTCTTTTTTCCCTTGGATTTGTGTTATATCTGTGGAAAGAAAATCCGGAAACAGATGTTGCTGTATTTTCCACCGGTTTTCTTCTGATTGCTCTTTATGCACTGCTTTTTGCAGCAGAAAAATGGAAGAAACTGGATGGTATAAAGTTTCGTCGTATTATTACTGTGTTGTTAAGTGTGGAAGTGGCACTGATGGCAGTAAACGGAATGATGGAAAATGGTTATGTGGATGCTAAGCAAAGATTTGTACGAAACGAGAATCTGGAAGAAGCGAAAGCATGGCTGAAGGAAGAAATGAAAGATGATTTCTATCGTACAGAACTTAGTAATTACGCCTATATGGATGAGGTAGTGTATCATAATCTTAATGGTATTTCGATGTTTAGTTCTACGGCGGATGCAGATATGGTTACTACATTACAAGGGCTGGGATTTTATACGGATACGAATGTCTATCTCTATCAGGGAGCGACACAGTTTACAAATTCTGTTTTTGGGGTAAGATACATCATAAATAAAGATGCCACCATCGCAAAAAACAAATCAGAGGAAGAAACGGATTCTTCAAAAAATAGGGGAGAGAACCAGCCGGAAGGGTTTGAGGCAGTGAAGGAATTTGGAACGGTCAGGATATTTGAAAATCAGACTCCATTGGCCCTTGGTTTTGAAGTTAGCAAGGATATTTATTCTTTTAGAAAAGGTGATGGTACCGTTTTCGAGGTACAAAATGAGTTTGCAAAAAAGATGACAGGAGAAATAAGTCCATTTTTTGAAGCAGTTTATGGTGATTCCACGGTGGAATCTACTGCGAATGTAACAATTACAAAAAACGGCGGAACTTCCTATTCTTTCGAAAAGACTGATTTGGAAGAAGCTGAGGTTACGATGCGAATCCCAATAGAAGAGGATATGGTTTTATACCTTTATTCTAAGAGACGTATTCTGGATACAGGTGTTGTATGGCTGGATTCGGAACCGGTTAAGGGTGGAGAAATCTATTCACAGTGTTTTCAGGTAGGGCCTGTAAAGAAAGGACAGATTCTGACGATACAATATGATATAAAAGAGGATGAGACAGAAAAAGGAGACCTGACTGTCTATATGGCAAAATATAATGCAGGAAATTTTGAAAAACATTATGAAGTCTTAAGACAGAATCAGCTTAGTGTAAAGCAACTTGAAGCCAATGTCCTACAGTGTACCGGTAACGATAAAGATGGCGGACTTTACTTTACTTCCATACCATATGATGACGGATTTGAGATTACGGTAGATGGCAAAAAACAGGATGCTATAATATTGGCAGATACATTTTTAGGAATTGAATTAGAGCCTTTAAAAGAAGGGCAAAAGGAACATAAGATAACGATAAAGTTTGTCCCTGTTGGCCTAAAAGAAGGGATTGTAATATCAATCAGCAGTATTTGTATTTTTATTTTGATCTTATGTCTTCAAAGGGCATGGAATAAAAAGAAAGAAGAATGTGTATCAGGAACGGATATGGAAATGTCTGCCGAAGCCGGTTCATAGTTTTTGTATCTGTTACAATGTTTTGAAAGGGAATTAATAATGTGGGAAAAAATAAAGAAAAGAATAAGAAAAATATTGATAAAAATGCGTCTGAAGGGAAAACAGTCTTTCGCGAATGCAAGGCATAATTATATTTACTTCTGGATTTTTCTGGTAATTACCATTGCCTTTGCAGTTGTGTGGGGAGTAAATAAAATTTATCCTTTTGGGAAGCATTCTTTGATTATTGTAGATGGTGTACATCAGTATATCCCATTTTTTTCTGAGTATTATGAGAAAATCAGGAACGGGGAAAGCTTATTGTATAGTTTTCACGTAGGGATGGGAAATAATTTTCTCTCTTTGTTGACTTATTATCTTGCAGCTCCGTTAAATCTTTTGGTTTTACTTTTTCCAAAGGAAAAGCTCTATTTTTCCATGAGTCTTTTGGTATATCTTAAGATATTGCTGGCAGGTCTTTTCTTTGCGTATTATCTGATACATAGACCGGAGGATAAGAAGTCTGAAGAAGGGGCTCAGGCTTTGAACCTTACAGATAAAAGAAAAAAAGAGTTTTATATTGCAGGGTTTGCCCTTGCTTATGCCTTAAGCAGTTATTGTATGGGTTATTTTTGGAATATCATGTGGCTTGACTGCGTTTATATTCTTCCTTTGGTAATACTGGGGATGGAGCGGTTAATGAAGGAGAAAAAGATTGCCCTTTATGTGATTACTTTGGCATATTGCTTGTATTGTAACTATTATATGGCATTTATGGTATGTCTTTTCCTTGTATTATTCTTTTTTACCTTCAAACCGGCTTCTATAAAAGAATTCATTATGAATGGTTTAAGGTTTGCAATTTCCTCTCTATTAGGAGGGGGAATCAGTGCAGTTTTACTGCTTCCGGCTTATTGGGGAATTAAGATGACTGCTTCCGGAGAAACCATAACAAGTAAAATTCCAACCTGGGAATGGTATGGTATGATAAAGGAAACTTTAGTTTCACAGTTAGCCTTTGCAAAACCCGTGACCTCAGACCCTTTGGATGGAAAGGCAAATTTGTATTGTTCTGTAGTGATTCTATTACTGATACCGATGTTCTGGCTGAAAAAGAAAACAAGTTTGTACCGGAAAATTACTTTAACCGGCATGATTCTGTTTTTTTATGTAAGTTATGAAAATCAGTTATTGAATTATATCTGGCATGGATTTCATAATCAGTACAGTATTCCAAACAGAATGGTATTTTTATGTAATTTCTTATTGTTAATGATAGGATATGAAGTGATAAAAGAGCGAAAGAAGGTTCCGTGGTATGGATACGGTTTTGGAACCCTTTTGTCCATAGGATTTATCTTGTATTTGTGGAAGGAAAATACAAAAGCGGATACTAAGATTTTTATATTAAGTCTTATGATTGTTTCCATATATGCTGTATTTCTTTTTATTACAATGCGAAAAAAAGTCAAAAACCCTATTTTTTCCATTATATTTACCATACTATTAAGTATCGAAGTGGGCGTTTTTGGTGTTATAAACATATTGAACAGTGGCTATTCTGACGCAGAAAAATACTATGAAAGAAATGAAAACTTTGAAGAGGCTAAGGCATGGACCAAAGAGGGATTAAAAGAGAATTTTTACCGTACGGAATTAAATGTATATAAATATCTGGATGAGAGTACTTTTCATAATTTAAATGGAATTTCCTTGTTTGGGTCCACAGCGGATGCAGATACTGTCCGTATTTTGGGAAGACTGGGATTTTATACAGCAACAAATGAACATTTATATAGGGGTGCAACACAATTTACGGATTCGATTTTAGGAGTGCGGTATACTTTAAAGAGAGAGGATGTACAGCATGAAAATACGTTTTCTCTTGCAAAAGACTTTGAATCCGTGGCAGTGTACGAAAACAGATACCCCTTATCCCTTGGTTTTAAAGTAAGCCCTGATATTCGCTATTTTGATAAAGAAATCGGGACTGTTTTTGAGGTGCAGAATCAGCTTGCAACGAAAATGACAGGAGAGGAAAGTCCGATTTTTACAACGGTAAAAGCAGATTCAACCCTTGAATTGTCAGATAACATAACAACTGAAAAGAAAGGGGAAACCTATTATTCTTTTGAAAAGAGTGACAATGAAGACGCCTTTATTACCATGCAGATTTGGATAGAGGAGGATATGGACTTATATCTTTATCCTTCCGGAACGAGTTTAAACGAAATTGTTGTGTGGCTGGATTCAGAAATGATTTCATCAGGAAGATTATTTTTACAATGTGTTTATGTAGGTAAGGTAGAGGCAGGACAGCTGCTGACCGTGAAATTTAAAATGAAAGAAAACGGTGAAAGTTCGGGTTATGTACGTACCCGTATGGCGAAATACGACGAAGAAAACTTTAAAAAGTATTATGAAATCCTAAGCAGGAACCAGCTTAATGTAAAGCAGTCAGATGCAAACCTTTTAGAGTGTACCGGTCAGGATAAGGAAGGCGGTCTTTATTTTACTTCCATTCCTTATGATGATGGATTTGAAATTACGGTAGATGGTAAAAAACAGGATACGATAATATTAGCAGATGCCTTTTTAGGATTTGAATTAGAACCATTAAAAGAAGGACAAAATGAACATAAAATTTTAATAAAATTTGTTCCTACAGGTTTGCAGGAAGGTGTTATAATATCTTTAAGCAGTATTCTTATCTTTATACTGATTTTAGGATTAAAAAAGATTCAGGAAAAAGAAGCGCAAAAGCAGATGTATCTTAAAATGGAATATAAAAAAGAGGAGAAAAATAACGAATGAAACAGAGTGTTAAGAAAGCAATCATACCGGCAGCAGGACTTGGGACCAGATTCCTGCCGGCAACGAAATCCATGCCAAAAGAAATGTTACCTATCGTAGATGTGCCTTCTATACAGTATATTGTGGAAGAGGCGGTAAAAAGTGGAATTAAAGAAATATTAATTATTACCAATCCTTATAAAAAATGTATCGAGGATCATTTTGACAAAACCTTTGAATTAGAAGAACGATTAAGTCGTTCCGGAAAACTAAAAGAATTAGAAATGATTCATGAAATCAGTGAAATGGTAGATTTGTTCTTTGTGCGACAGAAGGAACCAAAGGGATTGGGGCATGCTGTTTTGTGTGCAAAAGCATTTGTGGGAAACGAGCCTTTTGCGGTTATGCTGGGGGATGATGTTGTAGCCCATAAAGATGGGAAACCTGCTATAAAACAGCTGATGGAACAATATGAAGTTACCGGTTCAAGTATTCTGGGAGTTCAGGCGGTACCAATGGAAGAAACAGGGAAATACGGAATTGTAAAGACTAGTTCTATGATAGCAGAAGGCTTATATGAGTTAGAGGATATGATAGAGAAACCAAAAATAAATCCACCAGGAAATCTGGCGGTGCTGGGACGGTATATTTTAACTCCTGGCATTTTTGAACATTTAAAAGATCAGGAGCCGGGGGCATTAGGAGAAATTCAGCTGACAGATGCCATTGTCAAATTAATGAAGCAAGAAAAAGTCCATGGATATCAGTTTAAAGGAACCCGCTACGACATAGGAGATAAAGTAGGATATTTGAAAGCAATTTTGGATTTTGCATTAGAACGGGAAAGTTTAAGAAAGCCTTTAATGGATTATATTTGTGAATTGGCACAAAGAAATAAAGAATAGGAATAAAATGGGAAAATGTTTGCAAAAAAGAGGGATGCGTATGGAAAAAGAAAAAAATATAAATGAAATCTGGGATGTGCTGACGAAAAGAATTATGTATTTTCTGACTTTCTTTTCTGTTATAGTAGAATTGATCTATTTCTATGTGATAGTAAGGCCTTCCGATACGTTGAATGGACGGGATTTGGTGGATTATTTCCAGATTGTCATCCTGCTTCCTTTTGTTTTACAGTTGTTTTTGTGTTATGTCATTAGAAGAATTAATAAGCAAAGACGTATATTAAGGTCTTTTTTGATGCAGGGGTTAATTATTTTTGTATTTTTAAATCTGGTGTTTGTTCATCACGAATTTACTATTATAAACAGCCTTGTGTTGATTCCGGTCTGTCTGGCAGTATTACAAAGAAGCAAGATAGTGGTTATTCTAACAACCCTTGTAGAAATGATTGCTTTGCTGGTAAGTAATTTGTCTTTTAATTTTAATTATTATTATAACATATCAGAAAAGAAGCTACCCGTGGAGGAAGTTATCATTTTATGTGTTGTTATGATATTTCTTACAGTGTTGATTTGTATTTTTAGCGGTGCTTTAAAGAGGGATGAAGTTTTGGCTTCCACTGCCGGGAAAAAATACAGGAAACTTTTCATGAGTCTTCCGATTGGTTTTGCACAGGCACAGATTTGTCCGAATGAGGCATTGGGTGGGGAAGATTTATATAAGCTTTTGGATGTAAATACACAGTTTATGTCTTATTTCGGGTTAACCAAAGAGGAGTGTCAGGATACTTACCTTAGCCAAAGCGATAATGAACTGTTAAAAAACATGAATGCATGGTTTGCCGTTTATAATAAAAGTGCGGTGGAAGATGAAATTCTTAATGTGGAGATTGAGGTAGAACAGATTGGAAAGGTCTTTAATACCATTATGTATAAAAATGAAGCAGATATTTTGAATATGGTACTTATGGACATTACAGAAGAAAAAGAGACTCAGGAAAAACTTTCGAAAGCCATTAAAGATGCCAACGCAGCATATCATACCCAAAGTGAATTTCTTGCTAACATGTCTCATGAAATTAGGACTCCGATTAACGGTATCCTGGGAATGCTTCAGCTTACCTTAATGGCAGATGATTTACAGGATGATTACCGGGACAATCTGGTGACTGCACAAAATTGCGCAGATACTTTGCTTCGTCTGATTAATGATATTTTAGATTTTACAAAGCTGGAATCCGGAAAATATAAGATACGAATTGATGATTTTGATATTTATGAAGTCATTGAAAATACCGTAAGTGTTCAGGTTCCGCTTGCCACGGATAAGGGACTTACTTTGGATTATAATATTGCTCCAAATATGCCAAAGACTTTAAAAGGAGATGCCCAGAGAATTGAGCAGGTGTTAAACTGTCTGCTTTCTAATGCCATTAAATTTACTGCTACCGGCGGTGTCCGGGTGAAGGTTGCCTTTATGGATGAGGGACCAAACAAAATTATCCTGCGTATGGCAGTGGTGGATTCCGGAATTGGTATTGCAGAGGAAAATAAGGACAAGCTATTTAAGCGGTTTAGTCAGGTGGATGGTTCTAATACAAGAAAGTATGGCGGTTCCGGACTTGGACTGGTGATTACAAAGCAGATTGTGGAGCTGATGGGAGGAAATATCAGTGTTCAAAGTAAGGAAGATGTAGGAAGTACCTTTATTGTTGAAATTCCTTTGGAAGTGGTGGAACGTTCCAATGAAGAAGAGGGAGAAGAAGAACAGGCAGTATTTGCGATACAGGGTAAGAAACGAATACGGATTCTTGTGGCAGAAGATGAACCGGTAAATCAGCTGGTGATTGGTAAATTATTAGGTATGGCAGGATATTCTTATGATATTGCTGAAAATGGACAGGTGGCAGTAGACTTGTTTCAAAAGAAGACATTTGACATTGCCTTGTTTGATGTTCAGATGCCTGTTATGGACGGATTAGAAGCCATAAGCATCATACGTTCTTATGAAAAGGTGAATGATATACCACGAACACCAATTATTGCCGTAACCGCATTGGCGATGTATGGAGATAAGGAACGTATCTTAGAAGCACAGTTTGATGATTATATTGCAAAACCTTATAGTATCAATGATATTGCAGAAATGATTGACAAATATACGAAGGAGAAGGAAGAAACATAAAGGGAAACAGCTATGTTTTTTAGTAGAACAGGTTATGTGAGAAAATTACCACATAGCCTGTTTTAGTATATTTCGGTATGATTTGTGATGCCGTTCTTTCTGGCCTGTTCTAATAAATATTTGTATCTTTTTTGTGCGGCTTTTAATTCATAAATGTAACAGTCAATTAAATCCGGGTCCGTATTGCTGTTTAACTGGATAAAAACGCTATCTAACGTGCAGACGGCCTGACGGATGTCCGTTAGTAATTGTTCTTTATAGGTGAGAGGTTCCATGGTTTTTTTGCTTTTTGTCATCATTATGCATCCCTTTTTCCGTTCAAAGTGCAGGTATATGGTACTTTGAATGATTGTTTTTATATATATTTTAATCTGGAAGTGGGAAAAATATGCATAAAATTTACAAAAATATCTCAACAAAAAAAATTCAAAACAAAATGCAAATATGTGTAGACAAAATGAATTTTATGTGATACAATGTAAAAAACGAAAAGAAAGGAGAGAATTTTTGATATATTTGATAACTTTGTTGGGACTGGCAGTGTATTATGACGTCCGTTATTTCCGAATTCCTAATGTATTGATAGGCATCGGTATGATTACTGGAATAACGTATCAGTTTATTTGTAAAACTTCTACCTGTTCAGATGTTTTGTTGGGGATGTTTCTTCCTATAGTGATTTTATTCTTATTGTTTTATCTTCATATGCTTGGTGCAGGTGATATTAAATTATTATCCATGACAGGTATATTTCTTGGTAAATCTATTTTTTCCGTGATATGGCAGTCTTTTGTAATAGCAGCGATTATCTCATTTTTTCAGCTTTTAATTCAGAAAAGTTTTCGAAAAAGAATTTCATATTTTATAAGTTATTGTTTTCATTCCGTAAAAAACGGAACCATAGCACCATATTATGAACCGGAAAAAGACCAGTATAAAAACGCAATGCACTTTTCTATCGCGATTTTTTTCGCAGTTATGTTACATTATCTATAAAAGAGAGCCTTTGTGTTCAGATTTTTCAAATATTCAAAAAGAGAGATTATATTCAGGTTATTTCAACATTCAAAAAGAGATGTTACTTTCAGATTATTTCAAATATTAAGGAAGAGATTTTGCTTATATAGGCATTATAGGCAATTGCGAAACGACAAAACTTATATTAAGTGATACAAAAGAAACAAATACATAAGCAGGTGCTTGGGCGGCCGTCGGTACTTAACGAAAGGCAAAGCCTTGAGTTTAGTACCGCTACGAGCCGAACGCAGCGAAAGCGTGCCTGCGTTGTCTTGTTTCTTTTGCATCACTTTCACATAAAATATTATGATTTCGCAATCACCTAATAGGCATTAAAAGAAAAGGAGGATAAGCGTTTGAAGCAATTTTACATATTAATTTATGAAACGGAAGAAGATTATCTCCGGTCGGTGATGGAGTATATGAATTCCGATTCTTCTTTCCCGTTTTTGGTGGTGGGGTTTAGTGATTTAAAGAAAGCATTGGAATATCTGGAGGAAAATGAAGTATCCCTGATTCTAAGCTGTGAGGAGGAGGTTTTTAAAGGGCAACAGAGAGTGGTTCTTTTAAGTAAAGAAGTAGTGCCTTTAGAACAAAAGGAAAAAAAGATATATAAATATCAAAGTGCAACCAATATGAAAAAAGCGTTGTATTACACTTTAAAGGATGCCGTGTATGTAGGAGCGGAGAAATCCAGTCATATCATTCTGGTATATTCTCCTTTGGGAAGATGCGGGAAAACTGCATTTGCCCTTGCATTGGCTGGTTTGGAAGGTGAAAAAACGAATTTATATCTTTCTTTCGAAGAGGTTTCTTCTTTAGAGGAAGAAGGTCATATGGAAGAAATTATTCTGGCTATAAAGGAAAGGATGGATAATGTGGTGTCGAAAGTCCAGGCATTGTCCGTAAGACATGGGAACAGCGAAATTTTAAGCGCATCCCGCTCATTTTTTGATAGCAGGGTATTAAATTATGAGGATTTTAAATGGTTTTTGGAACAATTAAGCGCATCCGGATTTTTTGAGCGGATTATTGTGGATATGGGAAATGGGTGCCTGAATGACTTTCGGCTGCTTACCTTGTTTGGGCGCTGGTATTTCCCTGTTTTGGGAGATGAAACTAGTATGAGAAAATTAGAAAGATTTGAAGAACTCCTAAGACATATGGAAGAACTGAATCCAGAGTTAAGGAGAAAAATTAAAGTACCAAAGGAAGCCTTTTTTTCAAATCGTTTGATAGAATATGCCAGAAAAAAGGAAAAAGAGTGGGAAAAATGACAAAATAGATAGGTAATTGCGAAATTATAATATTTTTTTCGAAAGTAATTCAAAAGAATCAAAACAACGCAGGCACGCATATAAAATAAGTTTTTTAATAGTTTCGCAGTTACCTAAGAGAAAATAGAGGATAAAGGAAGATAACAAAAGTATAGATGAGGAGAAAGTGCATGGAAGAATTAAAAAAGCGCATTCAGGAGGAAATTCTGGAAGAAATTGATTTATCCATCGATGTAAGAGATGAAGAAATCTATGGAATGATAGATGATAAATTGGACGGATATTCCAGAGAACACTTTTTAAGTGTGAAGGATAAAATTATGATACGAAAGGATATTTTTCACAGACTCAGAGGCCTGGATGTACTATCACAGCTTTTATCCAAAGACAGTATTACAGAAATCATGATTAATGGTCATGAGAAGATTTTTGTGGAAGAGAATGGGAAAATATATCGGACAAATCTAAAATTTGAAAGTGAAGCAAGATTAGAGAATGTGATTCAGCAAATTGTAGCGAAAGCAAACCGAAGGGTAAATAAAGCGAGTCCCATCGTAGATACCCGTCTTAGTGATGGTTCTAGAGTAAATGTATTGTTAAGTCCTATTTCTTTGGATGGCTCAATTCTTACGATTCGTAAATTTGCAAAAGAAGGATTTACTATGGAAAAACTGGTTGCCATGGGATCCATTGATGCCAATGTGGCAAAACGTTTAAAAATTCTAATTGAAAGCAAGTATAACATCTTTATATCCGGAGGAACCGGTAGTGGAAAAACCACATTTCTAAATGCATTATCACAATTTATTCCAAAAGATCAAAGAATTATTACCATTGAAGATTCGGCAGAACTAAGACTGATGCAGATTGAAAATCTGGTCCGTTTGGAAGTCAGAAATGCCAATATTGAAGGAGAAAATGAAATTTCCATGAGGGATTTGATTAAATCAAGTCTTCGAATGCGGCCGGACAGAATTATCGTCGGAGAAGTAAGAGATGGTGCGGCATTGGATATGATAGCAGCTATGGCAACCGGGCATGACGGTTCCTTAAGTACCGGACATGCAAATTCGGCAAGTGATATGTTAAAACGATTGGAAACTATGGTATTAATGGCGGTAGATATGCCGGTTGCAGCAGTGAGGCAGCAGATTGCTTCTGCCATTGACATCATTGTTCATTTAGGTAGGTTAAGGGACAGAAGCAGGAGAGTACTGGAAGTAATTGAAATTATGGGTGTAAAAGATCAGGAAATTTTAACCAACACATTATATGAGTTTAAGGAAACCGGGGCTGAGAATGGAAAAATAAAGGGATATCTGGAAAAGAAGAATGAGTTAAAGAACCGTAAAAAATTACAGATGGCTGGGAGGATAGAGGAATATGAAGAAGATATCGGCTGAAACAATAGGAAGTATTGGTGCCTTTCTTTTGCTGGACGCAGGAATTGCTTATTTATTTTACCAAAACTGGATTGCTTTTCTTTGCTTTTTGCCATTTTTAAAAGTATTTTTGAAGATGACGGCAAGGGCAAAAAAAGAAAAAGAAAAAAGAAAAATGCTGGAAGAATTTCGGGAAATGATAGGTTTTATTTCAGGTGCATTAAATGCGGGATACTCTTTAGAAAATGCATTTTGGGTAGCAAAAAAGGAGCTGGGAATTTTATATGGAACGAAAAGTATTCTGGTTTCTTATTTGGAAAGAGTTTTACGGAAATTAAAAATGAATACTTCTTTAGAACAAGCGTTAGAGGAGTTTGCACGGGAATGTCAGCTTGAAGAAGCGAAAAATTTTGCACAGGTTGTTGCAATTGGAAAAAAGAGCGGAGGAAATTTAGTCCGGATTATAGAAAAATCGGTTCATTCTATCTGCTTGAAATTGGAAACAGAAGAAGAAATCACAACTATGATTGCAGCAAAGAAAATGGAAACGAGAATCATGATTTTATTCCCGGCATTGATTGTTTTATACCTCCGGTTAACCAACGGGGAATACATTGGTGTATTGTATGGAAATGTAGTGGGGGCTGCTGTGATGACGGTGAGTCTTGGGGCGATGGTTGTTTCAGCTTTTTGGTCAGAAAAAATCATGGATATTAAAGTTTAACCTGAAGGACTTTGGTTTAAGGGTATGAGGAACAAAAACAGCAGTACAAGTTGCAGACAAAAAAGGGATAGAAGATAGATGGAAGAAATGAAGGAAGAAAGAAAATGGACGAAATGAAGGAAGAGATGAAGGAAGAAAGAAAATGGACGAAATGAAGGAAGAGATGATGGAAGAAAGAAAATGAACGAAATGAAGGAAGAAAGAAAATGAAAGAAATAAAGGAAGAGATGATGGAAGAAAGTAACTGAATGAAATGAAGGAAGAAGTAATGGAAGAAAATGAGGTGGTAAAGGTTGATTGCAGGGATAAACTTATGTCTCTTTCTTGTTCTGTTTCTTTATAGTGGGATTCGTTATCAAGGAAAAGAAAGTTTGAAAAAGGGTAAGAAGAATTTACTATATCCATTGACTTTATGGATTTATGAAAAGATTCTTTTTTTGACGCAAAAAAGCGGAAAAAAGGAAAGAATGTTGCCTAACATGTCAAAACAGGAATTCCTTGAAATGCGTAAAAATCAGTGGATGAATGCAATTTATAAAATAGTAATTGTGTTCGTGATTACCAATGGAATGGCCCTGATGGTTGAAGTTATAGAGCATAAGAAACAGCAGGAGATTGTGATAGAAAGAAATGCTTATGGAGAAGGGGAGGCGTACTATGATTTTACAGTATATGAAAAGAAAGAAGAAATAGGAAGCATCATAATTGAAGTTCCGGAAGCTACTTATTCAGAAAGTGAGTTAATGGAAAAGTATAGGGAAGCAAAAGAGTATGTGGAAAGTTGTTTTTTAGGTGAAAATGAAAAAGAGGAGGTAGTGAAGGGAAATCTTTGTTTTACGGAAACTGTGCCGGAAAATGACATTGAGATTTCATTTCGAAGTGAGAATAGTGAATTAGTAACGAATCAGGGGATTGTAAATAATCAAGAACTGATAGAACCAGAGAGTGTTTTGGTTACTGCTACCTATTCCTACAAAGAAGAAGAGTTAGGAGAGTCTCAGTGGCAGATTACGGTATATCCGAAGGAATTTTCTGAAAAAGAAGAAAAGATAGAAGGATTGAAGAGAAAGATTGAAGATTACCTGAAAGAGCATGAAAAAGAAGAAAAAGTGACGATTTCAGCCATAGAAGGAGATTTTTTACTAGAGGGAAAGGAAAAAAATCCAATATTTTTTGTTTATATTATGGGATTTTCAATTTGCATATACTTTTTCGCAAAGGAATATCAGTCAAGGAAGGAGGAAGAAAAAGTAAGAAGAGACCTGTTGGATTATGAATACCCAATTTTTTTAAATCAAATGGTATTGCTTTTAGGTGCCGGAATGACGGTAAAAGCAGCATTGAAAAAATTGGCGGAACAAGAGGAGAAAAGGGGGCACTATTTATATCAGGAACTTTCGGTTACGATACGTCAATTGAATTCCGGAGTAAGCGAAAGAGAAGCTTATCATGAACTAGGAGAAAGGCTTAATATGACGAAATATCGAAAGTTATTTTCCATGGTGGTGCAAAATTTAAGCATGGGAACCAAAGATTTATTTACAGCATTGGAACAGGAAGAACATGCGGCATTGGAACACCGAAAGGAGCGGGCAAAGCAACTGGGAGAAACTGCCGGCACAAAGTTATTATTTCCAATGATTCTTTTATTGGTTACCGTAATGTTGATTCTTCTGGTGCCGGCAGTATTGAGCTTTATGTAGAAATACTTTTTAGGTAAAGTATGCCTGTCCTTGGAGAGGGACGTAAAAAACTACTACAAAGGATAAAAAGGAGGTGTAATTTATGTCACAATTAAAAAGATTTTTTAAAGAAGAAACAGGTATGGGAGTAGTAGAAGTAGTACTTATTATTGTGGTTTTAGTTGGTCTGGTAGTCATGTTTAATGAAGAAATTACAGATCTGGTAACAAAAATCTTCAAAAGTATTAACAAGTCTGCGAAGAAAATTATCTAGTGGAAATCTTTAAAACTTCAAAAAGCAAAAGAAACCGAGTTAATTTACAAGGTAAATAATGTAGGAAAAATTAAGGATGTAAACTCCAATCCGGCAGTTCCAATATGAGAGAAGCAAGAGAAAAGAAGAAGAGTCTGATTTGGCTGCCGGAGAAAAAGGGAGGAAAGGAAATGATTCGAAATAGAAAAATTAAGATAAATAGGAATCACAAGATAAATAGAAGTAACAAGATAAATGGGAGTAACAAGATAAATTGGAATAACAAGATAAATAGGAGTAACAAGGTAAATAGAAGTAACAAGATAAATAGAAGTAACAAGGTAAATAGAAGTAACAAGATAAATAGAGGTAACAAGGTAAATAGAAGTAACAAGGAAAATAGAAGTAACAAGATAAATTGGAATAATAAGATAAATAAGAATATCAAGGTGATAAAGAATCAAAAGATGAACAGGAAAATTAATATAATTAAGAAAAATAGTAATAAAGAAACGAAGATACAGTCTTTATGGAAAGAAGAAAAGGGAGCAATTACCGTATTTTCAGCGTTAATCTTTTTAGTGTTACTGGTATTTTTCTTTGCATTGATAGAAGGAATATATATTAATACAGCAAAAAGCAGGATAAAACGAAGTCTCGAAAGCGGTATGACAAGTATTATGGCAGACTATAATATACCGTTATGGGAAAAATACGAGATCTTAGCTGTAGATAAAAATTATGGACAAGCTAGTGATGGGTATTTAAACCTAAGACTGGAGGGGTTTACAAGGGATCAGTTTCTGGGGAATGGGAGTTATGGTGATAGTGATATCAAAACTATGGTAACATCAGTGAAAACGCTGACGCAGGAAGACTTATATGGAATACAGTTACAAATTAATGAACAGGGAGAAGAAGATAAGAAGGAATCTGTATTTGAAATGGTTTTTGAAACGCCGAAAAGCCAAGGGGATTATTCCGGGGTGACGAAGGAATATAATCCCGAGGAGCAGGTAGAAGGAACGGTGGATCCGAGAGAAAGTCTTCAAAATTTTATGGATAAGGGAATATTAAGTGTGGTGGTAGAACATCCGGAGGAACTGAGTAATCTGGAGCTTGATTCGGAAAGAATAACAGTGAACACGGTCTCCATACCTAAAATTGATGTATTCCAAAAAGATACATTCCCTTCTTTGTCAAGCATGGATGTTTCTAATATCAAAAATCATACGGGAAATGCTGTGGCTTATGCCATGGAACATTTTGGATGGTATGGTGAGGAAAAAGCAGGTAAAACGGGGTTAAATTATGAGATTGAATATTTGTTGGAGAAAAAAGGGAGTGACAAAGAGAATTTAGAAGCAGTGGCAAATGATTTAATAGGAATAAGATATGGTTTTAACCTGACCTATGTTTTAGGAGATGCACAAATATGTGCCCAGGCCGAAGCAATTGCAGTTGCTTTAGCAGCAGAAGGAGGCACTTTGGCAATTGAAACAGCCAAATATGGAATTTTATGTTCGTTGGCATATGCAGAGTCTGTAAGTGATGTAAAAACGTTGCTCTCCGGTGGTAAGGTGCCATTGGTAAAAACAAAGGAAACCTTTCGTTCAAGTATTGATAACATGGCAGATGCGTCAGGAGGTTCCAGTGAGGATGGGTTTGATTATTCTCAATATCTTATGATGCTTTGTGCCATGCGCTGGTCAAATGGGATTGACTATACTGCCATGGCGGAATTGATGGAGTATAATATCAGACTCGAATATGATAATTTCAGGCTGGAAAATTGCATCTATGGGTTCAGTGCCCAGGTTGAACTGGATTTGGAGCGAAAATACAATGCTTTAGAAATAGGCACAGAGGACTTGTATCATTTAACTACTTATTATCAGGTGGAGTATTAAACCGAAGTGTTGTAAACAGTTGCAGGAGAGGTGGTGAAAGAAATGATAAGAACGGTTCGGGTTATGCTGGAGCCAAATAACAGGCAAAGTACGAAATTGTTTCAATATGCCGGTGCAGCAAGGTATGCATATAACTGGACTTTACGGAAAGAACAGGAGAAAAATAAAATAGGAAGAAGCATTTTGGCATTGGAAGCTCTAGAGAAAGAGTTCCAACAACAGATAAAAATGGAACACTATCAATGGATGGAGAAAATTCCAAAAGAAATTATAAGGGAATCCATGGAAAATGCGGAAACTGCATATAAAAATTTTTTGATGGGATGTTCTAATTGTCCCAGGTTTAAAAGTAAAAAGAGAAGTCAGCCGGTATTTGGTCAGAGAAACACAAAAATTCAGGTTACTCCTACTCATATAAAGATTGAAGGACTTTCCTGCAGCGAAAAAATAAACAGACAGAAATTGAATTGGGTCAGACTTTCAAAGTATAATACAATTCCTATCAATGTCGGATACAGTCATTTGAAAATTTTTCATGATGGGGGCAAGTGGTATGCGGAGGTTGGTATTATAGAACAGGAGGGAAATGGGGATTTTTATAAAATTGATAAAAGGGAAGAAGAAAAGAATGAAACAAAAATGGACAAGGAGAAGAAAAGACAAACAGTTTGTGATGCCAAGAAAATATGCCGAGGGAAAACCATTGCCGGTAGGATTGAAAAATTAGAAAAAAGAGAACGAAGACTCAAACGTTCCCTAAAAAGAAAATATGAGAATAACAAGGAAGGAGAGGTTTACCGAAAATCAAATAATATGAGAAAAAGGGAAAAAGAACTTTTAAAGATAAACCGGAGACTGAAAAATCTTAGGGAGAATCTTGTGTAGAATCTTGTGTGGAATGGGGATTATGTACTTGTTCGTTAGCGAGGAATTTACGCCTATGGAGTGTATCATAGTTCATTTTGGTCTTTGGGGCTAAGATAGGCACGAAGAAGTAGGAACGAAACAAAAAAGTCTTTTACTTTTTATAAGTTTTCGGTAACGGAATTTTTATAAGGAAAGAAAATGAAAAAAAGAAAAAACAGCAAAAAACAAAATAAAATATGGAATAGCCTGTTTGTCCATACACGAAACGATGTCAAATTTTCTTATAAAAAAACAGCAAAAAAAATTTGCGAAGAGAGGGGGTCTATGACGGTGGAAGCGGTTTTTGTGTTGCCAATACTGCTGTTTGCCATATGTGGTGTATTGTCCTTAGGGAGAGTTTATTCTTCTATGGATAAGGTAAATCACGCATTGCAAGAGACAGGAAAGAATCTGGCATTGGAAATAGGGGGAACGCCGGTGCCGGAGAATACAGTACGTAGAATCCTGGAAGGATATCTTGTAGAATATCCGAAGAATATTCGGGGAATTATTCGGATTGATAAAGTGGAATATGACAGCAGGACAAAAGTGTGGAACATAAAAATCAGCTATAAAATTGGAGTAGACCTTCCGTTTATAGGTAATTACAAGATTCATTGCTATGATGAAATCAGGCAGAAAGCATTTCAGGGATTTTCTTATGAGGAAACGCCGGAGGGCATTGGAAACTATGTTTATATTGCAGAAAATGAAAGTGTATTTCACACAAGCTGTGAATGTACCTATCTGAATATCAGCAAGAATCCTATGTTGAAGGAAGAAGCGGAAAAACTTGGGAAAAAAGCATGTTTGCATTGTAAGACCAGTGACGAGGGAGGGGTTGTTTTTTGCACAGACACTGGTGATAAATATCATAGCTCATTAACTTGTGGAAGTTTAAATCGAAACATAAGGATTGTAAATGAAAATCAGATAGAAGGAATGGCGAAATGTTCAAGATGTCAGAAAACTGGAGAATAGAAGAAGAAAAAGGAAGCATGACAGTGGAGGCTTGCGCCATAGTTCCCATGTTTTTGTTTGTGATTTTGATTGTAATGAAAGTGGGGCTATATAGTCATGATGTAACATATATAAACAGCATTATTTATCAGTGGGGATGTAATTCCCAGACTTATACACTTTCTGAGAATCAGCTAAGGGAGTATATTTTTTCGGAAATCGAAGAAGGGACCTTTGGCGAAGCAGAATATGAATTATCCATAGAAGAGAAAAATGGTGTGAGAGAAATATCTGTTAAGGGAGAGGTACATGGTTTTTATTTTGAGAATGAGTGCCATTTTCAAGTGGATGGAATACAAAAAGCAATAGAAAGAATAAGAGGAAAACGGGATGGCAGTTAGTACGGGAGGTGAAAGGATGGAATTTAAATTAATCAGGGATGGATTTAAAAATTACTTGCAGATAGAAAATGTAGAGGTAAAAGAAGAACAGTATGAAACACAAATGGTACTTCAAAACAATTTGCCCTATTTTCTGAAATTGGAAATCAGAGGAATTAATGAGGATAAAAAATATTGTTACCAGGTGAATTCGAAACAGTCCTTAAGACGCATTCTGGATTTAAAAACTATGGGTTATGAAGAGTTAAAGGAGATTATAACAGGTTTACTGGAGGCATTAAAACAAGTAAAAGAGTATTTTTTAAAGGAAGATAGTGTATGTCTTAATTTGGATATGATATATATGGAACTGGAAAGAAAAGAAATTGGCCTGTGTTACATACCGGGATACGATGAGAACATTGGGATTCAGGTAAGAAATCTGATGGAACGGTTGATGGACAGTATTGACCATACCGATCAAAATGCTGTCGTTTTAGTGTATGGTTTGTATCGTATTACGAGAAAAGAAAATTATATTTTACAAGATTTGGAAAAATTTATTCTTGACATTGGAGAGAAGGGAAAAGAAAAAAAGAAAACACGGACAGCAAATCATGGACGAAATCAACAGATTTTAGATGAATTGTTTGGCACAGTGGTGTCTGAGGATGAAGAGGAGATAGAATATGAGGGATTAGGGGAGGATAGGGATTTTGGTATTGATGATTGGGAAGAAGAGGATGATAAGGGCAGGATAAATAGAAAAATTGATAAAAAAGAGGATAAAAAAGAGAATAGAAAAGAGAATATGTTAGAGCCGGAATACCGGCAAAAGAGACGCCGGGGAAAGTGGTGGTACATTGCGCTGATATTTGATGTAATAGTAATTATTTGTATTACTTATCTTGTTGTTTTGTTGATGACAAGGGGACTGAATTCGAAAGGTTTGTTGGGATTGGCTTTGCTTACCTTTGGTTTCTTTGGAATGTCTTTTCTCGCAGCAAGAAAAGAAGAGGACCGAAGGGAGGAAGAAGAAGAAATGCAAAAAGCTATCTTAAGAAGTGAAAGCTATGACCGGCAGTTCTATGAAGAGGAAGAAGAGTATTTTTATGAGGAAATAGAAAGAGAAGAGGAAAATCCTAAGAGAAAAAATCAGGAATTTTCCAATCAGAACAAGACCACGGTATTATATGAGGAGTCGGTTCCTAAATTAATATCTTTAGGGAAAAAGGAGGAACAGATTATACTAGATCATTTTCCTTTTATCATAGGCTCCAGACAAGAAGGCAGTGATTATGCAATTTTTGAAAAAGGGGTAAGCAGAATGCATGCAGACATTACTTTTGAAGGGGGAAGGTATTTTATTACGGACTTAAATTCAACAAATGGAACTTTTTTAAACGGAAAAGAGATAGAAACCGGAAAAGCAATCTGTTTAAAAGAGGGAGATGAAATACGAATTGCAAAGAGCAGATTTATCGTGGAGGGAATTGGATAGAATTGTTCAATGATAAAAAAGAAGGAAGAATTTGATTAAAATTCTTCCAAATCTAAAAGTTCGAAGGCTTCTCCTTCCGGTTCACATTTAAATACCATTTCTTTTCCTGTGGAAGGATGAATCAGTTCCATTCTGGTGCAATACAGCCCGATTTGTTTATAGTTCTTTTTTACTTTCTGGAATTTTTTATTGTACTTGGTATCACCCCAGATTCCGGCATTCTGGTTTGCCAGCTGGACACGAATTTGATGGTGCCTTCCGGTAACAAGGGCAATTAATACATAACTTATGATGCCTTCATCAGTTTCCATTACATCTAATACTTCATAGGATAGTTCTGCCCTTTTGGCATCAGGAGTCCCTTCCTTTACAATTTTACTGGTATTGGTTTTTGCATCCTTTACCATATAATCTACTAAGGTACCTTCTTCCTGCTTTAATGTACCGGTAAGAATTGCCTGGTAATATTTATAAATTTCACCCTCCTGCATCTGCCTGCTTAAATCAGCAGCGGCTTCTTTGTTTTTGGCAAATATCATAATACCGCCAACGGGACGGTCTAAACGATGAATCATGGCAAGATATGGTTCTTCTTTCTTTCCGTTCTTTTCGAAAAGATAAGTTTTACGGTCGCTTAACAAATCTACTTCCATGGATTTATCGCTTTGTGCCGGCATTCCTTGTGGTTTTACACAAACCAGTAAGTCGTCATCTTCATATAACATTTCTATTTTCATAGGTTCACCTTCTTTGTTTTATATTGGTTGGGTAATTGCGAAAGCATAATATTTCATGTGAAAGTGATGTAAAAGAAACAAAACACCGCAGGCACGCTTTCGCTGCGTTCAGCTCGTAGCGGTACTAAATTCGCGACAAGTCGCTCATTAAGTACCGACGGCTGAACAAGCGCCTGCTAATGTAGTTGTTTCTTTTTCATCACTGAACATACGTTTTTAATAGTTTCCAATTATCTATTTACATTGATACTGTTCAAACAGTAATTTTACACTTGTTGTTAGGTTATGGGATAGTAGATTTTCGTAACATTCAGATAAGTCCAGGGATTTTGAACCCCTGGACTTAATATTTACATTGCTATATGAAATACTAATGTTAAGATTTGAACTATTAGTAGTATCATTTTATATCCTTTGGTCAAAAGTATACTGGTAAGTAATACCGTTTTATGCTCTTTGGTCAAAAGTATACTGGTAATGATACTGTTTTATGTTCTCTTAAATTTATTAACCTAAATATTTCTTTAAGGTATCTACTTTATCCAATTTTTCCCATGGCAAATCCACATCATGACGGCCAAAATGTCCATAAGCTGCAGTTTGCTTGTAAATTGGTCGTCTAAGGTCTAACATTTTAATAATTCCGGCTGGGCGGAAGTCGAAGTTTTCACGAAGAATATTAACGATTGTTTCATCACTTAATTTACCGGTTCCAAAGGTATCAACCATAATAGAGGTAGGTTGTGCAACACCGATGGCATAAGATAACTGGATTTCACATTTTTCAGCAAGGCCGGCAGCAACAATGTTTTTCGATGCATATCTGGCTGCATAGGCTGCACTTCTGTCCACCTTTGTACAGTCTTTTCCGGAGAAAGCCCCGCCACCATGACGTGCGTATCCACCATAGGTATCTACGATAATCTTACGTCCGGTTAATCCACTGTCACCGTTTGGTCCGCCGATTACGAATCTGCCGGTAGGGTTGATAAAGAACTTTGTATTTTCATCAATCAATTCTGCCGGAAGAATTGGTCCGAATACATATTTTTTAATATCTTCATGGATTTGCTCCTGAGTTACTTCGGGATCATGCTGTGTGGAAAGAACTACTGCTTCTAAACGGATTGGTTTTCCATTTTCATCATATTCTACAGACACCTGGGTCTTTCCGTCTGGTCTTAAGTAACTTAAAGTTCCATCTTTCCGGACCTTGGTTAATTGTCTGGATAAAGAATGTGCTAAATCAATTGGATATGGCATAAAGGTTTCGGTTTCATTGGTTGCATATCCGAACATCATTCCCTGATCTCCGGCTCCGATTGCCTCTATTTCTTCCTCAGACATTTTATTTTCTTTTGCTTCTAAGGCTTTATCAACACCCATGGCAATATCTGCAGATTGCTGGTCTAATGCGACAATGACTCCGCAGGTATGAGCATCAAAGCCGTATTTTGCACGGTTATAACCAATCTCATCCACGGTTTCACGAACGATTTTCTGGATATCAAGCTGTGCTTTTGTAGTAATTTCGCCCATTACCAGTACTAATCCTGTGGTAACGGAAGTTTCGCAGGCTACACGTCCCATAGGATCCTGAGCCATAATTTCGTCAAGAATCGCGTCTGAAATCTGATCGCAGATTTTATCCGGATGTCCTTCTGTTACAGATTCGGAAGTAAATAATCTTTTTTCCATCTTTTTGTTTCCTCCTTGTTTTTTTTGTGACATGGCACACATTTGGTCATAAGTAAAAAAAAGTCCGAATATTCGGACTTGATCTTTTGTTCAAATCCTCTCATTGCTCGAATTTACACTCGCTCAGGTCGGCACCTTCCGGATTATCCGGGGTTGCCGTGACTTCACAGGCCCTTATGCCTCCATCACTCTGAATAAGAGAAATGTTGATATATGATTTTTTTCTTCTATACCATACAACAAAGTTCCTCTTCGGTCAAGATATTTTTATATTTAATTTTAAATTTCATTTGGAATGCCATATGTAATTTAAATTAGAGATTAAATTGGAACGTTATTTGAAATTCTGTTTGTAACTTAAATTGGGACGTTATTTAAAATTCTATTTACCATCCATTGGGTGCTTATTCATGATTCTTTCCTTGCATATTAGGGACATTCATGGTATATTCATATTAGTATATTAAGATGCGTTTTGAACAATGAACAATGAGTCAGAAGCGGAAAAAGGACTTGTCCATCGAGTCCTTTTTTGCTTAAAATGGGAACTTTTGTATGATTCTAATCTTAGGTATCTAGGGTTAAAATACCTTTTGAACCCACCATTATTGATATGGAATCAGGAAGTGTTCCGTATCAAGGAAAAATAGGCAATTGCGAAACGAACAAAACTTATATTAAGTGATTCCAAAGAAACAAATACATAAGCAGGTGCTTGGGCGGCCGTCGGTACTTAACGAAAGGCAAGGCCTTGAGTTTAGTACCGCTAGAGCCGAACGCAGCGAAAGCGTTCCTGCGTTGTCTTGTTTCTTTTGCATCACTTTCACATAAAATATTATGGTTTCGCAATCACCTAATCAAGGCAAAAAAACGGGAGGAGGAATGTTATGAAAAAAGAACGACTTCATATCAGTAAGGCAATGCCTGGTATGATTTTATCTGCTCCTGTAATTTCACCAAATAAGATTACTTTGTTTCAGATTGGAACGATCCTCACCCGTCAGAAAATAAATGCCATCCGGAAGTATCGTGTTACATACATTGCCATTTATGACGATATACAAAGCGCCTTGGATGATAATATCATTACCATTGACCAGGTGGAAGAAATCAAAACCTTAATAGAAAACAATAAAAGACAAGGGGATACAAAAGAAGAGGAGCCAGAGCAGAAAGATCTAAAACAGGAAGAAGTCAGACAAAAAGAATCGAATCAAAAGAATTTAGATGTCATTGTTTCGGAAAAAGAAGAGGATTCTTCTAAGGAATCATCCCAAGAAACACCGATGCAAACGGTTGCTTCTGAAAAATATAAGGAAAGAATTGTTAATAGTAAGGAATATTTTGAGTTTGCGAAACATTTTAATAATAATCTTGAGACATTCCACACAGAACTTCATGAAATTGCATCTACTTCGAAAAAGGTAGATGTAGATGAATTAATGGATACCACCTCCGATTTATTAAATTTGGCGTCCAATTCCCTACAGGTATTCGATATCCTGCATAATTTAAGACATTATGATGATTCCACCTATGCCCATTCTTTGAATGTTTCCATTATTTGTAACGTTTTTGGGAAATGGTTAAAATATAGTGAGGAAGATTTAAAATTACTTACGGTTGCCGGACTTTTGCATGATATTGGAAAGCTTTCTATTGATCCTAAAATTATTAAAAAACCGGGAAAACTCACGGATGAGGAATTTACTGCCATTAAACAGCATCCGGTGTTAGGATTTAATCTTTTGAAGAAAAAAGGGGTAGACAGCCGAATTTTATCTGCCGCATTAATGCATCATAAAAAATGTGATGGCAGTGGGTATCCTAACCTGCCTCCTTCTGTACCGTTGACAGATTTTGCAAAAATTGTTACCATTGCTGATATTTATGAAGCTATGACTGCGAACCGGGTTTACCGGCAGGGACTTTGTCCTTTTGATGTCATAAGAATGTTGCAGGATGGCGGCTTTCAGCTTTATGAACCGAAATTTCTTGTGATTTTTTTAAATGGTATTGTACAAAGCTATCTAAATCATTATGTCCAGCTTTCGGACGGACAAGTGGGGATGATTAAATATATTAATCAGTTTTCGCCCCCTGACCCCATGATTCAGTTAGAAAATGGTGAGATTGTCGATTTATCAAAGGATAAATCAGTACGGATTATTGCATTGATGTAAGGGATGGTTTATTGATTTTAGCATAAAAACTTAATATTAGAGAAATGAATAAAAGGAACACAATAAAAGGATGCTAAAGCTGTTTTATTGTTTTCAGTATAAAAACTTAATATCAGGGAAATGAATAAAAGGAAAACAGTAAAAGGATGCTAAAGCTGCAAATGGCGTCAACATCCTATGATACTTTCATGGAAGGAAGAATGTAAATGAAAGAAGAAACTTTGATTTCCCGAAAAAAGTTATTACTCATTTTAGGGATTACAGCAGGTGTATATATTTTTTTCAAGTATTTATTGCCCCTTGTAATTCCTTTTTTATTTGCACTTATTTTAAGCCGGATTATGTCCCCGGCAGTAAAATGGCTCCAAAAGAAATATAAAATAAAACCAGCCATAGGAGCCTGCCTTATTATGCTGGCAGGGGGAACTTTACTCTTTTTCATCATTCGATATTTTGGAAGCCTGCTTGCAGAACAGATTCAGAAATTATCCTTATATCTTCCCTTTTACTCCAGGAAAATAACTATATTTATAAAAAACAGCTGCAATCGGATAGAAGAGGGAATGAACATGAAACAGGGAATCATTTATCCAGCCCTGGAAAAACAAGGAGAAACCATGGCCGGAAAAATAGTGGCATACTTTGGGGAGTATTCCCTTGTTACGTTCCGGATGCTGCTGGATGCCTTTATTTTTATTGTTCTTATGATTATGAGTACCATTTTGCTGGCAGGGAAAGAAATAAAAGACAGCCAGAACAAAATCATTAAGCTTGGAATAGAGGTTTACAATCAAGTAAGTATTGCTTTCCTTTCTTATGTGAAGGCGCAGCTTGTGATTATGGTTTTTGATGCCATTCTGGCAGCCATTGGACTTTACATTCTGGGAAATCCATATTATCTGGTAATTGGAATTTTATTAGGTGTGATAGATGCCCTTCCTCTATTTGGAACCGGAACTATTTTAATTCCCTGGGGAATTATCAGTATTTTTCTGGGAAATCCTGCCACCGGAATCGGATTGCTTATTCTATATGGAATTCTTGGGGTTATGCGACAAATTGTAGAGCCTAAAATTATGGGAAAACAAATGAATATGGATTTGCTTACTTCTTTGATTTTTATGTATGTGGGGTATCGTTTGTTTGGAATCTGGGGATTTGTTTTAGGGCCTTTAGGATTTTGCACCGGAAAAAGTATCTACGAAAATTTCTTGCGCTCACAACTTGAATAGTGTAAAATTAAGACATATGTTTCGGAAGATGAAAGGAAAGGGAAAAGAGCATGCGTATTCACATTTATTATGGTGGAAGAGGACTGATTGAGGATCCCAATCTTTATGTGCTAAAGAAAATCGAAGAAGTGTTTGAGGAACTCCGGGTAAAGGTGGAGCGGTTTCATTTATTCGAAGATAAAAATGGGATTTTAACCCTGCCTTCCAGTTTGAAGGAAGCAGATGGTATTATCCTGGCAGCTACGGTAGAATGGATGGGAATTGGTGGATTGATGCAGCAGTTCTTAGATGCCTGCTGGTTGTATGCAGATAAGGAGAAAATCAGTAATATTTATATGATGCCTGTGGTTATGGCTACCACGGAGGGAGAGAAGGAAGCAGAATTAACTTTGATGAAAGCATGGGAGATATTAGGAGGTAAAACTTTGCATGGCCTTAGCGCTTATGTAGAAAACCGGGTAGATTTTGAATTGAATCAGGTCTATGCAGGTATCATCGAGAAAAGTGCAGAAAACCTTTACCGTGCGATTAACCAGAAACAGTCAGCACTTCCAAGTTCTACAGGGGCAGTAAGGGATGCAGTATCCAGAGGAAATGCCATTGACCTTACTCCGAAGGAAAGTGAACAGTTGTCAAGATTCGTGGCAGATGACACTTATGTAAAAAAACAAAAAGAAGACATAGAGGAATTAACAGCCATGTTTAAGGTCATGTTAGGAGGAGCCAAGGAAGAGGAAGTGGATTTTGAAAAAGCACTTGAGGACCACTTTTTACGAGGTTTTGAATTTGAAGGCTCATTTGCCATAGGTTTTACAGATTTATTAGAAGAAAAACAACTTTATCTAAAGATTGAGAATCAGGAAATCGATGTGAGCTGGGTGAAGAAAGTACCGGAAGTAGACGTTACCATGAAAACTACGCAGACGGTATTTAAAGAAGTGATAAGTGGTAAAATAACCTTTGCAGAGGCATTTATGGTTGGGAAGATTACCGCGAAGGGAGATTTTTCACTATTAAAGAATCTGGATAAAAAATTCCGATTCCAGAGGTAAAACCCCGAATTATATAATATAATCTTTTTCATAGTACCGCTACGAGCCGAAGGCAGCGAAAGCGTACCTGTGTTGATTTGTTACTTTTGAAGCACTTTCACACATTATAGTTTCACAAACGCCGAAAGTGTGAATCTGCCGGAAAGGAGGGAGAAATATGTCCTATATGGCACTTTACCGAAAGTGGAGGCCTTCTGAATTTGAAGATGTAAAAGGACAGGAACATATTGTTAAGACGTTAAGAAATCAGATTATTCACGACCGTGTAGGTCATGCCTATTTGTTTTGCGGAACCAGAGGAACCGGTAAAACTACCATTGCCAAGCTGTTTGCCAAGGCAGTAAATTGCGAGAATCCGGTAGAAGGAAGTCCCTGTGGGGAATGTGCGATGTGTAAAGACATTGCCAGTCAAAGTTCCTTAAATGTCATTGAAATTGATGCTGCATCCAACAATGGTGTGGATAATATCCGTGAAATCAGGGATGAAGTGAATTATTCTCCCACAGAAGGAAAATATAAAGTTTATATCATTGATGAAGTTCATATGCTTTCGCCGGGAGCATTTAACGCATTGCTAAAGACGTTGGAAGAACCTCCGTCTTATGTGATATTTATTCTGGCTACCACGGAAGCACATAAAATTCCGATTACCATTTTATCACGGTGTCAACGATATGATTTTAGAAGAATTACCATTGATACCATTAGTGACAGGTTACAGGAACTGATGGAAAAGGAAAAAATAGAAGTAGAAGAAAAGGCCATTCGTTATGTGGCGAAGGCAGCAGATGGTTCTTTGCGTGATGCCCTTAGCCTGCTGGACCAGTGCATTGCGTTCCATTTAGGGGAGACACTTACTTATGACATGGTGCTGGAAGTTCTTGGCGTGGTAGATGTGGAACAATTCCAGAATTTAGTGGAAGCCATGGAAGAAAGAAATACGAAGAAGGTACTGGAAAGAATTGATAACATTGTATGGCAGGGAAAAGAATTAGGGCAGTTTGTCCTGGATTTTACCTGGTATTTAAGAAATCTTCTTATGCTGAAGGTAGCAGATGGGAAGGAAGAATTACTAGAGGTATCTAAGGAAAAGCAGGAAGTTATGTTTGAAATGTCAAAAAAACTATCCGAAGAAGACCTTATGAGATATATTCGCATTCTTTCGGAATTATCCAGTGAGATGCGGTATTCTGCAAATAAAAGAGTACTTTTGGAAGTAGCCATGATAAAGATGTGTATTCCAAAAATGGAACAGGACTTTTCCTCTATTATGCAAAGGCTTAAGGATCTGGAAAAACAGATGGAACAGCTGGAGAAAGAACCGAAGGTGGTTGTAAAAGAGGTAAGGACCGAAGAACCTTCCGGTATGAAGGAAGAAGAAGTGAAAGAAGAGTTAATAAAACATTATGAACCGGCGAAGATAGAAGATTTAAAACTCTTTGTATCCAAATGGGAGACCATAAAACAAAAAGTAGAATCCAGGCTGCTAAAAAGCAGACTGCAGGATGTAGGAATTGGAATTGCTTCTGCGGATCATACCTTAAATCTTTTGTATTATGCAGATGACCCCAATGCTGACAGCTATTGGGGTTCTAAGGATTCCGACGTACTGCAGCGGAGAATAAAGGAATTAGAAGATGTGGTTAAGGAAATCGTTGGAAAGGAAATCAAATTTCAATGTATTCCTGTCAGTAACCAGGAAAGCCAGTCCCTTGAGCAAATTGATATGACCAAGGTAAAATATTTAAAGATAGATGTTGAAAATTAGGAGGATTTAAAAATGGCAAAAAGAGGTGGATATCCAGGAGGAATGATGCCTGGAAATATGAACAATTTAATGAAACAGGCACAGAAAATGCAGCGTCAGATGGAAGAGACGACTCAGGAACTAGAAACCAAGACTTACGAAGCATCCGCAGGCGGCGGAGTGGTGAAAGTTATGATTTCCGGTAAAAAAGAAGTGATTTCCGTAAAGATTGACGAAGAAGTAGTAGACAAAGATGACATTGAAATGTTAGAAGATTTAATTATGGCGGCTACCAATGAAGCCTTACGTGCCCAGGAGGCAGATGCAAATGAGCAGATGTCCAGAATTACCGGAGGGTTAGGAGGATTTGGCGGAGGATTCCCGTTCTAATTGGAGGTAACATATGGAATGCTTTAGTACCGAAATAACAAATTTAATAGAGGAATTAGGGAGACTTCCGGGAATTGGAAATAAAACTGCCCAGCGACTGGCATTTCATATTATTCATATGCCAAAAGAACAGGTAGATATGCTTTCAAACAGCATAAAAAGTGCAAAGGAAAACGTTCGTTTTTGTAAAGAGTGCTTTACCTTGACAGATAAAGAAGTCTGTCCGATTTGTTCCAGCAAAGAAAGAAATAAAAAACTGATTATGGTAGTGGAAAGTACCAAGGATTTGGCGGCTTATGAGAAGGTTGGAAAATATGATGGGGTATACCATGTGCTTCATGGTGCCATTTCTCCTATGTCAGGAATTGGACCCAATGATATTAAATTAAAGGAATTGATGGTTCGTCTGAAAGAGGATGTGGAGGAACTCATTATTGCCACAAATTCGAATCTGGAAGGGGAAACTACCGCTATGTATATTACGAAATTAGTAAAACCTTCCGGGATTAAAATGACCAGAATTGCCAGTGGAGTACCAGTTGGCGGGGATTTGGAATGTATTGATGAAGTGACGTTGTTAAGGGCATTAGAACACAGAATTGAGTTATAAACCAATGCAGAAACAATATAAGTTTTTATAGTTTCGAAACTGCCTATCACACTATATACAAGGAGGAGATTTTATGTTAAGAATTGGGATGTTAACAAGTGGCGGAGATTGTCAGGCACTAAATGCAGCCATGAGAGGTGTAGTAAAAGGTCTTGGCGCCCAAAAAGAAAAACTGGAAGTATATGGATTTATTGATGGTTATAAAGGCTTAATGTATGAGAAGTATAAGAAACTTACCGGTGATGATTTTTCCGGGATTTTAACACAAGGCGGTACCATTCTTGGAACTTCCAGACAGCCGTTTAAACAAATGCGAAATCCGGATGAAAATGGATTGGACAAGGTAGAGGCTATGAAATCCACTTATAAGAAATTAAAATTGGATTGTCTGGTTGTATTAGGTGGAAATGGAACTCAAAAGACCGCTAATTTGTTAAGAGAAGAAGGATTAAATGTTATCCATCTTCCAAAGACCATTGACAATGATATCTGGGGAACGGATGTAACATTTGGTTTCCAGAGTGCGGTGGATATTGCAACCAATGCTATTGATTGCATTCATACCACAGCAGCTTCCCATTCTAGAGTATTTATTGTAGAAATTATGGGACATAAAGTTGGATGGATTACCCTGTTTGCAGGAATTGCAGGGGGAGCAGATATTATCCTGCTTCCTGAAATTCCATATGACATGGATGAAATTATAAAGGCTTTGGAAAAGCGAAATAAGGCAGGTAAGAAATTCTCTATCCTTGCAGTGGCAGAAGGTGCCATTTCCAAAGAAGATGCAGCCTTATCCAAGAAAGAATTAAAAGCAAAAAAGGCAGCTTCCACATATCCGAGTGTATCTTATGAACTTGCAGAACAAATCAAGGAAAGAACCGGACAGGAATTAAGAATTACCATTCCGGGACATACGCAAAGAGGTGGAAGTCCGGACCCATATGACAGAGTATTGGCAACCAGACTTGGTGCTTTTGCGGCTCAGTTAATTTTAAAAGAAAAATATGGATATATGGCAGCCATTCAGAACAATGAGATGGTGGCAGTTCCTTTAGAAGAAGCAGCAGGAAAGTTAAAGACCATTGATCCGGACTGTGATATCATTAAGGGAGCAAAAACCATGGGAATTTCCTTTGGAGATTAAGTTTCAGAAGGAATCTGTTAAGGATTACGTATAAATGGGAATGAAAAATTTACCCGGGCTGGTATCATGGATGAAACTTTTGAATCAGGAATCATATACTTCTAATAAGAAAATAAGGTTGGAATTTTCATGGAAGAATTTATGGTAGGCTTTGATGAAGAAGAAATTGAAAAGGATATGGATTATCTTTCCAGACTGGTTCCGGGAGACTTACTCCAATTAACAAGTCTGATTAACGAAGAGTGCGATAAGATGGAACGGGAAGGAAGTATGATGTTTGCCGAGTATCCGGATAAGGAACAGGTACTTCATTTGAGCGCCCGGATTTTTGACAGGTGCAAATCCGGATGTGCTTCTAAGCTTGGTGCAAATCCTAATCTTAAGGATTTTATCCAGGTAATGTTGTGTGATGAAATGTGTAAAAGAAGGATGAGACATCATAACCGTATGAAGCGTTTTCAGTATTTTAACTGATGCCCCAGGGAAAAAATCATTAGCAGGTATCACATAAAAACTCAGTCTGATATAAGCTGGAACTTTATATCAGGCTGAGTTTATTCATTTATGGAGGATAGAAAAAAATGGAAAAAGCAAAGGAAAAAATTTCAGGCTACATTAATGAAAATTTGATTCAAATGATATTTAGCAATTCAAAGCCTCAGGCAACTGCGCAAAAAGTCAAAATTCGTCCCGTGATATTAAAGGAAAAACTGTTTTTCCAGATGACAAGCTATGTGAAAGAAAAGGTATATCATCAAAATTATGAAAAGGAAGAACTACAATACCGGTTAGAAGATTTGCTTACAGACTATAAACAAGTCCAGATTAAGAGCCGGGGGGAAGAGTGTAGTATTCTAATCAGTAAAAAATTGGTTTCTAATATCAAAGTAAAGAAAAATAAAGAAAAAGTAGAAGCTACGGTCATGGAACACAATCGTACCAAAAAGTATATTCTGGAAGAAGGGGTGTTTGTACCATTTTTGTATGATTTAAAAGTCATGACAAAAGACGGGGCAGTGATAAAACAAAAATATGATAAATTCCGGCAGATTAACCGTTATCTTGAAATGGTAGAGGATGTCCTTGAGTATCTCCCGAAAAACCGTGTGGTTAATATTCTGGATTTTGGTTGTGGTAAATCTTATCTTACGTTTGCCTTGTATTATGATTTAAAAGTGTTGCATAAGTATGAAGTGAATATTATTGGGTTAGACTTAAAAGAAGATGTCATTAAGCATTGTAATGAATTAAGTAAAAAATATGGATACGAGGATAGTCTTAAATTTTATAAAGGTGATATTAAGGATTATGAAGATGCAGACAAGGTGGATATGGTGGTGACTTTGCATGCCTGTGATACTGCTACGGATTATGCTTTATATAAGGCAGTAAACTGGGGGGCAAAGGTGATTTTATCCGTTCCCTGCTGTCAGCATGAAGCAAATGGACAAATAAAACAGAAAGTTTTGACACCGATTTTAGAATATGGTATTTTAAAAGAGAGAGTGTCTGCTTTGGTTACAGATGGTCTAAGGGCAAATTTGCTGGAACAGCATGGATACCGGACACAGATTCTGGAATTTATTGACATGGAACATACCCCGAAAAACTTAATGATACGTGCGGTTAAGGATATCAGTACCATGAAAAATGTTCCAAAGAAGAAAAAAGAATATGATGAATTATCAGAATTTTTGAATTTAGACCTTACCTTAGAACGTCTGTTCAAAAGGGAACAGGAGTAAAAGTTAACCAAATTAGGTGTTTGTCACCGTTTTTTGCTTTAGGAGCTATG
>JBGVLX010000033.1:0-15692 GCA_045124495.1 Lachnospiraceae bacterium | reverse complement strand
TGAGTCATATAGACCCATACAAGGTTCTTCATAATTTCGATATTTTGGGGTGGAATTTCTTTATCCACTCTCCATTTTTATCTAGTTTTGATGCTTTCTAGACATTGTCTCCATGCTTTCCTTCAGTCCCTCTAGAGGATTTAGAAGGTTACTTGGAGATAGCTCCGACTATTCAAACTCAATCGTTCCAGGTGGCTTACTGGTTAAATCGTACATTACCCTGTTTACACCTTTTACTTCATTAATAATTCTTGTCATTACCTTTTGTAATACTTCGAAAGGAATTTCGGATGCTTCTGCAGTCATAAAGTCAGAAGTATTTACTGCTCTTAAGGCTACTGCATAGTCATAGGTTCTTTCGTCACCCATAACACCTACGGAACGCATATTAGTCAATGCAGCAAAGTATTGTCCTAAGCCTTTATCAATTCCTGCTTTCGCAATTTCATCACGATAAATATAATCTGCATCTTGGACAATCTTTACCTTTTCCGCAGTTACTTCACCGATGATACGGATTCCAAGTCCCGGACCTGGGAATGGCTGACGATATACCAAATATTCAGGAATACCCAATTCCAAACCTGCCTTACGAACTTCATCCTTAAATAATAAACGCAATGGCTCAATAATTTCCTTAAAATCTACACAATCAGGAAGTCCACCTACATTGTGGTGAGATTTAATGACTGCTGACTTTCCAAGTCCGGATTCAATTACGTCCGGATAAATGGTACCTTGTACTAAGAAATCCACAGCTCCGATTTTCTTTGCTTCTTCTTCAAATACACGGATAAATTCTTCACCGATGATTTTACGTTTTCTTTCAGGTTCTTCTACACCCTTTAATTTTTCATAAAATCTATCCTGGGCATTTACACGGATAAAGTTTAGGTCGTATTGTCCCTCTGGTCCGAAAACTGCCTCAACTTCATCTCCTTCATTTTTACGAAGTAAACCGTGGTCTACGAAAACACAAGTAAGCTGTTTTCCAATGGCCTTTGCTAAAAGTACTGCTGCAACGGAAGAATCTACACCGCCGGATAAGGCACAAAGTACTTTTCCGTTTCCAACTTTTTCTTTGATTTCTTTGATGGTAGTTTCTACGAAAGAATCCATCTTCCAGTCACCGGAACATTTACAAACCTGGGATACGAAATTAGAAAGCATCTTCATACCTTCCTGGGTATGCATTACTTCCGGATGATACTGAACTGCATAAAGATTACGGCTGACATCTTCCATAGCTGCAACAGGGCAGACAGGCGTATGGGCAATAATCTTAAATCCTTCCGGCTCTTTTTCGATGTAATCGGTATGGCTCATCCAACAAATTGTCTTAGGACTTACACCATCCAATAAAACAGAACCAGCTTCTACATCTACTTCAGTCTTTCCATATTCACTTACAGGTGCAGTTTTTACACTACCACCTAACATATATGACATAAGTTGTGAACCATAGCAAATTCCTAGAATAGGAATTCCCATTTCAAAAATTTCCTTTTCACAACGAGGAGAATCTTCACCATACACACTATTTGGTCCACCGGTAAAAATGATACCCTTTGGATTCATTTCCTTTAACTTGTCCAAACCCATATTATACGGATGAACTTCACAATACACATTACATTCGCGCACTCGTCTTGCAATCAGCTGATTATACTGTCCGCCGAAATCAAGAACAACTATCAATTCTTTTTTCACGAAACAACCTCCTATGCTTTTTTTCCTATAAGTCCAATCTTTTACGGATTCAAAATGAGTTCCGTAATTTAAGGACGAGATAAATACATTTTACAACATTTTTTTATATTAAACTAGCCCTTTTTTAATAAATGTGGGAATTTATTATTTGAATAATGAGATGCAAAACAAGGTATTCTATATCAGTTTAAGCAGCTGATACAGAATACCTTGTTTTTGTAACTACCGGACAGGCATCTGCATCTACTAAAATTTTCATCTCAATTTTTAATTTCTTTCTTCCGATAACCACATATCAACTCAACAATTCTAACAAATCTTCCTTGGACAATTTTGATAAGCTTCCATTTTCTCCACTCAGAATTTCATCTGCTAAGTTTTTCTTTGTTTCCTGTAATTTTAAGATTTTTTCCTCAATGGTGTTTTTCATAATCAATTTAAAAACAGTTACAACCTTCTTCTGTCCAATTCGATGTGCACGATCTGTTGCCTGGTTCTGCACTGCCTGATTCCACCATGGATCATAATGAATCACCACATCTGCCCCAGTCAAATTCAAACCAGTACCACCAGCCTTTAATGAAATGAGGAAAACTGGGACATCCCCTTCATTAAACTGCCTTACAAGACACATACGTTCTTCTTTCGGAGTACTTCCTGTAATTTTATAATAGGCAATCCCCTCTTTTTTTAGTGTTTCTTCTAAAAGTTCTAGCATAGACGTAAATTGAGAAAAAAGCAAAATACGATGCTCACCCTCAATTGCACTCTTTATTAAATCAACACATGCCTCTCTCTTTGCAGATTCCCCTTTGTAATTTTCAAATAAAAGACTTGGGTCACAACATATTTGCCTTAATTTTGTTAATTCCGCTAAAACCTCAATTTTATGTTTGTCATATTCTTCCGGATTCTGTTTCGCTAACAATTCCTTCATATGAACCACTTGTGCGTCATAAACCTGTTGTTGTGCACCATCAAAATGAGCATATTGAACTTCCTCGAGTTTTTCCGGTAAGTCTTTCAAAACATTCTGTTTTAGACGACGTAAAATAAACGGTGCCACCATTTTCTTTAACCGTTCGGTACATTTCTCATCTTTCTCTTTTACGATTGGTATTTCTAATTCCTTACGGAAGGTTTCGTATCCATACAAAAATCCTGGCATAAGATAATCAAAAATACTCCATAACTCGCTCAAACGATTTTCAATCGGTGTACCAGTTAAGGCAATACGAATTTCACTCGTTAAACTTTTCACCGTTTTTGCAACTGCAGTTGTATGATTCTTAATATACTGAGCCTCATCAATCACTTGAAACAAAAACTTTTTATCTTCATACAATTCCACATCTCTTCGAAGTAAATCGTATGATGTAACCAAAATATCATAAGTTTCATATTCTTTCAGTACGGCTTCTCTTTCACTTTTGTTTCCACTTAAAAGTCCAACTTCTAAACTAGGAGCAAAACGCTCCATTTCTTCCTTCCAATTGTAAACAAGAGACGCCGGACAAATAATGAGAGAAGTTCCTTTCTTCTCCTCCTTTTTAGCCGCCAAAAGAACCGAAATCGTTTGCAATGTTTTTCCAAGCCCCATGTCATCTGCCAAGATTCCACCAAAACCATAGTTTTCCAAAGTCCGCATCCATTTAAAGCCTGCAACTTGATAGTTCCTCATTATATTTTGTAACTCTTCTGGCACTTCAAAATCCGATTCTTTTACTGTTTTAAACGTTTTGATTAAAGATTTGAAATGTTTATCACGATTCACATAAAAGGAATCATTTTTCTCCAACATTTTATCCAAATACAAAGCTCGATACGCCGGAATATGCATATTTCCCTTTAAAAATTCTTTGGACGTAATCTGCATAGAATCGATAATTCCTGATAACATTTCTATATTTTCATCTTCTAAATTTAAAAAATCCCCATTTTTCATACGATAATATTTTTTCTTTTTCTTATAACCCGCAAGAATATCTAACAACTCTTTGTTTGATATTTCATCAGAGGAAACTTCTAAATTCATCAAGCCGCTTTCTAATTTCACACCAACGGAAAACTTGGCTTTTTTGTGAATTTTCATCTGCTTCAATCGGTCAGTACAAAACACCTCACCGACAAGAAGTAAATCATCTACACCTGTCTGCAACAAACGAAATACATTGTCATCTGTATTTTCAGCAATGAATCGCTGCTTGTTTTCATCTTCCTGAGGAAAATACTGTTGTAATCGATACAAAACTTCATTCTCTGATTCTAAATCAAGATTTTTTCCAACTATCTGCTTGTCCTGCAAATGGGAGATTAACGTTTCTTCCTGTTCTCCATATTTCACCTTTGCATCACAAGTAATATGTTCACCTTCCACGTCTAAATAGAACAAATAATCCGGCCTAACTGGTCGATATTTCTCAATTTCATTCTTATCAGATTCTACAAACTCAATATACTCACTTAACATTGGCATAACCTGATTATAAAATGCCGGAAGTGCTTTTCGTCCAATAGAAATCTGTATCTCTGACCCATAAACTTCTGTCATATGAAAGAATGGATCTAACAACTGTGCCTCTTCCTCTGGGATACGATTCATATAATTCTTGGATAAGAAATATGCATATCGTTCCCCTTTGAGCACTTCTTCCATTTCACCAGTTAAACGAATCCCTTTAAATACATGATTTTCATTATAAGAAGCTTGAATTTTCATCTTAAAACGTAGTACGTGTTCTCTCACTTTTATTTTTACATTCTTTATATTGTTAAAAGAATCCGAATATAATACCTCATCTCCATTTTGATATATGATATCAAAAATCTCATCTAATCTTCTTCCATACATCAAAATATTTCCACGAAGAGTTGTATCATAATTTTGGTAATGCATTGCCTTTTGTCTCTCTTCTTTTATCAATCCCTTCAAATAGGAATAATATCGCATAGATTCTGGATGAACCTTATGTATTCCCATATGAATTTCTGTTTTTGTTCCGAATTTCTGAATTCTCCCATTTTCAATATTATCTACTAATTCTTTGAGATTTTTTACCACATACATCTTGTCAATTCCACAACGAAAAGAAAGGACAAACTCTTCTCCATCCCACTCAAATCGTGGTTCTAAACGAAGATCCTCCTTACTGGTATTTACTTCTTCGATGACTCTTTTGCGATTTTGCTGCAGATATGTGTCTATAAACCTTTTGGCCGTATAATCCGTTTCATCTCCAGGATTATATGTATCAACATAATCTGAAAACAAAAGAAGTGTAGCAATCTCATGAGGACACATCCGAATTACGTTTGAATAATAATTGTTATATGAGTATTGATTGCAACTTGGCACCTGACAATAATGCATAGCTATACTATTCTGACGAACTGTTATTTGAATGGGATATTCAAACTTCGCATTATGAAAAAGCGCAATCACTTGTGCCATGCATTCCGTACCATAATGAGTTTCCGCATAACCAACCTCTACTTTTTCTAAAGTTATTTCATTGTTTTCGATTAATTCACGCGCTTTTTCTAACTGATCACTCATAATTTCCACATCACTTGTAATTACTGATAAGTCAAAATATGTATACTCATCAGTATCACTTGTGTTTTTCTTTTGAAAAGGATATACTCTTTTGTTCATTTTCTTCGATTTCATTTTTGGCTTTGTCTTTGATTCCGGAAAATCTATACCATCAGTTAACAACTCATCAAGTTCATAACAAAGAGCTGCCATATGTTTGCAGTATTGACCCTCCCTAGCATACCTGCAATCACATGACATTTCCAATTCTTGATTCGATTTTTTCCGCAACATTACATTATATGGAACACTTCCAATCACTGTTGCGTTATACTTATTACCACTTTTAGAAACGTCCAGAACTAATCCACGCTCATAATATTTCAAACCTCTGTCTAAAATCGTTTTTGTAAAATATTTATTCCAATTCATTTTTTTCTCTCCATGTATCCTTCTTCTATTCACATACTGTATCCGAGCCACTCCACTGAAATACCTCCAATAATTCAGCAGTCTCTAAGCAAATGGACAATGCTAATTCTTTGGATTATGAAATTATCTCCAATTCTCCAATTTACCTACACGTTTTAGATAATCATGTCCACACCTACTGCAACAAACTGGCATTCGCAAAGCTTAACTTAGATTATACCACAAAATCTATGATAAATCACACATTTCAATCGTATCATCAATAATTTTACACAAAACTAAAAATAACCACAATAGAACATTTTATCCCTCTTCCTTTCATGAAACAGCAATGCCGAAAACCTGATTTTATTCAGGTTTCCGGCATTTATTTTTCCGCAATAATACACTCGCCATTCGAATAACTCAATCGTGTATGATTAATGTGAAATGCATTATTTTTCATAACCTTTATCAGTGTATGCATAAAAAATCCATGTGTAACAATAACACAATCCTCTCTTTTTTCCGTTATCATTTCTACAAACTTCTCTGCACGATGTATGGTTTCTTTCCTACATTCCTTTTGTTTACGAATATTGAACAGCCATTGTAAACGTCCTGAAATATTCCAAAATAACAATGGAAACTTCTTGTTTGTAGCAATACTTGCACATAATGGGACTTCATCAATCAGTTTTGTAGAAATAAAATCTTTTTCGCCAAATATCTGATTGGCAGTGTCCTTGCTCCTTTGCATAGAACTGATATAAATATTTTGATAGTCTATCTTTGGAATATCAAATAGCATAGGAATAATGGGGGCTTCATCATACATTTTACATTCCTCATTAAACTGTTCTGATGAGCTCCATGTTTTCCACTTAAAATCCACTTTTCCATGTCTAATGATAACAACTTTCATAGCACTCTCTCCTTGGTAACTATTTTGCATTTGCATTCTTAACTGCAGGCTAAATAAAGTGTATGGATACAAAAATACCCCATTGGAACAGAATTCTCCCCCTTCATTTTTAGAGTTTTTATTCATTAAATGAAATAAGAACATTTTCTAATTTATTACGTTAGAAAATGCTCCTTCACATTCATTACTTATCTCCATAATGTGTTCTACATTGTGCTATACGAATAGTTTCGTCCACTATCCTATAAACCAACCGATTCTTTTCATCAATTCTTCGACTCCAATAACCAGACCAATTTCCCGTTAATGGTTCTGGTTTACCAATTCCCTCATAACCATTTCTATCAATATCCTTAAGCAGGGCATTGATTCTCTTTAATGTCTTTTTATCCTGTGTCTGCCAGTACACATAATCTTCCCAAGCATCATCATCCCATATTTTTATCATTCATCCACCTCAATAAGCTCATGCTCTGTTCCTAACCCCTTCTCCAATCTGTCTATGGAGTTACGAAGTCTCTGTTGATTTACAGGATTATAAAAATCGTCTGTTCTTGTTGTAATTTCAAATGGAATCCCACCAGTTCTCAATACTTGCCTAAGAAAGATATTGACTGCTGTTGACATGTTTAATCCCATATCAGACAATAATATTTCTGTTTGCTTTTTTAATTCTTCATCTACTCTGATATTTACATTAATTGTATTAGCCATAAAACATCCCTCCCAAAGAATGAATAAGAACTACGTAGTTATCTCTTTTATTATATTAATCGTACTGCAATTTATTCACATTGTCAATAATTTTCTATACAAATATACTGAATAGCATAATAAAGGCTGAATTGAAATCCAAAGCATAATAAAATGAAGCATTTTACCCAAAAAGCCTTGATATAACACAAAAACGTATGAAATGGTTACATCTCATACGCCTTTACGCTGTTATAATTATTTTGCATGTGCATTCTTAACCGCATTTTCAATTGCCTTTTTTATCACATTACTAGAATTTGTAGCACCACTTACTGCATCAACATCGATTTTTTGCTTTGCAACCACTTCATCCAATATGCTTTCTGCCGGTTTTCCTCGTTCATTTCGATGCTCCAAAAGAGTAATCGACACAATCTCATTATTTCTTATTTCTACTTCTACTCTGGCATAAATATAACCTGCATCGTATTCGCCTTCATACACCCCATCTTTTACATTCCCAAGTTCTATATCTTCAATTACTATCTCTGATACTTTTTGCTGATAATCATTAAAATCTACTATCCATGTTACTATATGGCCGGCAATACAGATTGCCATAATAACGGTTAAAACTCTATGCCACCATATTTTCTTCTTTTTGTCTTTCATCATATGACAGAAACAAATAACAAGAATCATAAAAATCACACTGGCAATTCCCGTGATTATCACAAGTATACTTCTATTTTTTAACACAGGGACAACGAAAATCACATGTAAAAAACACGATATAACCAGCAACCCGCTTATAAACTTATGAAACTTCATTAAAAATCTGTCCGCTTTCTCCCAATGACATCTACGCGTGATTGCCTTTGCTGACAAAACACAGAAACAAATAAGACATAAAAATCCAAACACTATACCCATATATCCACCATCCTTCTTGCATCATGCATTAAACATTCTTTTTCATTTTCCCGTCCACTATGATGGCATCATAAATCATATCAAATCCATAATTAAGAAACTCCATTTTTGACTTCTCCATTCGCTGCCCAATATATAACTCCTTATTGGTTGCAATTTGAATCAGACCGGAAATCATTCCCCAAAATGAAAATATGGTAGGTAACACTTCAATGTCAGACCGTATTTCTCCGCATTCTATCCCTTGTTTCAAAAAATCAATTAATAAATCATTTATCTCTTCACCAATCAGAAACGTTTCTTTTTCTTCCGGCAAAAAATGAGTTGTCTCAAAATCAATCTATAGTTTCGCAAATGCCTATATTTATTATAATTCCTGTTTTCCCATATAAAATGGCTTAAAATCTTCGCTGTCACTGCATATAAAACCACCAAACTGTTCCACCAGTTTCCCCATACAATCCTTTAACTGCTCAAAAGCCTTCTCTTCTGCTGTAACTACAAAAATACTCTGAATCCCACGATTTTTTATAAATGCCAAATCGGACGGATGTTCAAATTTCACCCGGCTTTTCTCAAAGGTAACCGGCTCCAATCCGGATTTTCCAACTTCAAAAACTTCCATCTCTTCCCAAAAATCCACCATAACTTCGCCACTTTCCTTAAGAAAATCCGCCATTTCCTTTACCGTCACTTCACTAGGTGTCATATAAAATAAATCCAGAAAAACTGCCTTTTCCTTCGCAACTTCTACTTTCTTTTTCTTCTTATGATTTGCCATATTTTCTCCTTTTTTTATCCTTCCATTTAGTACCGCTACGAGCCAAACGCAGCGAAAGCGTGCCTGCGGTGTTTTGTTTCTTTTGCATCACTTTCACACATAACATTTTTGTTTCGCAATCACTATTCTCCCTCTACTTCAAATACTTTTCCAAATACTCTCCTGTAAAGCTTTCCTTGCATTTCACCACTTCTTCCGGTGTTCCCTTTGCCACCACGGTTCCCCCTCTGTCACCACCATTTGGCCCAATATCAATAATATAATCCGCAGTCTTAATCACTTCCAGATTATGCTCAATTACCACCACAGTATTTCCACCTTCACTCAGTCTCTGTAAAATATCCACCAACTTATGAACATCCGCAAAATGAAGTCCCGTGGTAGGTTCATCCAGAATATAAATGGTCTTTCCCGTACTTCTCCGGCTTAATTCCGTTGCCAGTTTAATTCTCTGAGCCTCTCCACCGGAAAGCGTCGTAGATGGTTGACCCAGCTTAATATAACCCAGACCAACTTCTCTTAATGTCTCAATTTTTCTCAAAATAGAAGGTACATTCTCAAAAAACTTACAAGCCTCATCCACCGTCATATCCAGTACATCAAAAATACTCTTATCCTTATATTTTACCTCTAAAGTTTCCCTGTTATATCGTTTTCCATGACAAACCTCGCAAGGTACATAGACATCCGGTAAGAAATGCATTTCAATTTTAATGATACCATCACCCTTGCAAGCCTCACATCGTCCACCGGATACATTAAAACTGAATCTTCCCTTCTGGTAGGCACGCATTTTCGCATCCTTCGTATTGGCAAACAAATCACGAATCTGGTCGAACACACCGGTATAGGTAGCCGGATTGGACCTTGGAGTTCTTCCAATAGGCGACTGATCGATGTCAATTACCTTATCCAACTGTTCGATTCCCTTAATTTCTTTATGTTTTCCCGGCTTACACTTTGCCCGGTTTAATTCTTTCGCCAAACGCTTATATAAAATCTCATTTACCAAGGAACTCTTTCCCGAGCCGGATACTCCCGTTACACAGGTCATAACTCCAAGTGGAAACTTCACATTAATGTTTTTCAGATTATTCTCCCTTGCTCCAACAACCTCAAGATATCCCGTAGGTTTCTTTCGTTGCTTCGGCACAGGAATCTTAATACTTCCACTTAAATATGCTCCTGTAATGGAATTTTCCTGTTTCATAATCTCTTCTGCCGTACCCTGAGCAATGACCTCTCCACCATTTTCCCCAGCTCCCGGACCGATATCGATAATATGATCCGCTGCCAGCATGGTATCTTCGTCATGTTCCACTACAATCAAAGAGTTTCCTAAATCTCTTAAATTTTTTAAGGTCTTAATTAATTTATCATTATCTCTTTGATGCAAGCCGATACTTGGCTCATCTAAAATATAAGCCACTCCCACCAATCCGGAACCAATCTGGGTCGCCAGACGGATTCTCTGGGCCTCTCCACCAGATAGGGAACCGGTAGCTCTGGCAAGGGATAAATAATCCAATCCCACATCCATCAAAAATCCGATTCTTGAATTGATTTCCTTTAATACCTGCTGTCCAATCAGCTGCTGCCTTGGAGTTAATTCCACTTCTTCTAAAAACGTTTTTAACTTTTCAATAGACAATTCCCCAATTTCCGCAATATTTTTATCCCCAATCGTAACCGCAAGGGATTCCTTTTTCAAACGCTGCCCCTTACATACTTCACAAGGCGTAATGGTCATATATGTCTCATACTCTGCCTTCATGGTTTCAGAAGAAACCTCCCGGTACTTTCTCTGTACGTTCCGAAGCAGACCTTCGAAGGCAACATCATAAATTCCTTCCCCTCTTTGTCCCTTATAATATACCTTTACAGAATGTCCCTTGGTACCATTGATTAAAATATCTTTGATATCATCATCATAATCCTGAAATGGAGTATCCAAATCGAAACCATACTCCTTACATAAAGCATCCAGAATCGCTCTGGTATAACTCTTCTTATCCGTGCAGGACTGCCACCCCAGCACTGCAATAGCACCTTGCGCAATACTAAGTTTCATATCCGGAATCATTAAATCAATATCAAATTCCATCTTATATCCCAATCCATGACAAGTCGGACATGCTCCAAAAGGATTATTAAAAGAGAAACTTCTTGGCTCAATTTCATCAATACTGATATTACAATCAGGACAAGAGAAACTTTCACTAAAATGCATTGGCTCCCCACCAATCACATCCACTGTCATCAGCCCCTCTGCCAATCTTAAAGCAGTCTCAATGGATTCTGCCAGACGCATATGCATCCCTTCCCTTACCACCAGACGGTCCACAACAATTTCAATGGTATGCTTTTTATTCTTATCTAACTTAATTTCCTCATTTAAATCATATAAACTGTCATCTACTTTGACACGAACAAAACCACTCTTTTTCGCCTGCTGGAATACCTTGACATGCTCACCCTTACGCCCCCGTACAACAGGAGAAAGAATCTGAAACTTCGTACCCTCCGGTAATTTCATAATTTCATCACACATCTGGTCTACCGTCTGTTTACTGATCACCTTATGACACTTCGGACAATGAGGAATCCCAATTCTTGCATAAAGCAGACGAAAATAATCGTAAATTTCCGTTACGGTACCCACTGTAGAACGAGGGTTACGGTTGGTAGATTTCTGGTCAATGGAAATCGCCGGAGATAATCCTTCAATCTTTTCCACCTCTGGTTTTTCCGCCTGTCCTAAAAACTGTCTGGCATAAGAAGACAAAGACTCCATATACCTTCTTTGTCCTTCTGCATAAATGGTATCAAATGCCAAAGAAGATTTACCGGAACCACTTAATCCTGTCAATACTACCAGCTGATTTCTAGGTATTCTTAAATCAATATTCTTAAGATTATGCTCTTTGGCTCCTTTTATCGTAATAAATTCCTGTTCCATGTTTCCTTCTTCCTCCGTTCCGATTTTCTTGTAATTCGTTTTTTCATTCCTTTAAGCTAAAAAATATCATAAGAACTATCCCCTACTAATCATCATACTCCTGAAGAGCAATCTTTAATTCCTTCAACTCATCTCTTAGTACAGCCGCCATTTCAAAGTTCAAGTCCGCTGCTGCCGCATTCATCTTCTTCGTCAATGCCTTAATTTCTTTTTCCAATTCCTTCTTCGTCATAGATTCCGGATCCTTCTTAATCTCCTCTGCCTCTTCCTGTAAAGAAGTGGTAATCAAATCCCTCACCGGTTTCACAATGGTCTTCGGCGTAATATTATGCTCTATATTATACGCTTCCTGAATGGACCTTCTACGATTGGTTTCCTTTATGGCAATATCCATGGATTTCGTAATAGAGTCTGCATACATAATTACCCTGCCTTCACTATTACGGGCTGCACGACCGATAGTCTGTACCAAAGATGTTTCCGAACGAAGAAATCCTTCCTTATCCGCATCCAGAATCGCCACCAAAGTAATTTCAGGAATATCAAGACCTTCTCTTAAAAGATTAATTCCCACCAGCACATCAAAGACATCCATTCGTAAATCCCTTACGATTTCCACACGCTCTAAAGTATCAATATCAGAATGCAGGTACTTCACCCGAATTCCCATTTCCTTTAAATATTCCGTTAAATCCTCTGCCATTCGCTTGGTAAGGGTAGTCACCAGAATCTTATGTTTGTTTTGAATTTCCTTTTGAATTTCAAACAACAAATCATCAATCTGTCCTTCCGTCTTTCTCACGTCAATCAATGGATCCAATAGCCCCGTAGGTCTTATGATCTGCTCTGCCCGTAATAACTCATGTTCCTCTTCATACACATTCGGTGTGGCAGAAACAAACAACAGCTGGTCAATTTTCGTCTCAAATTCCTCAAAATTCAATGGACGGTTATCCTTCGCCGATGGCAGACGGAATCCATAATCCACCAAAGTCTGCTTTCTTGCCTGGTCTCCGGCATACATACCACGAACCTGCGGAACCGTAATATGAGATTCATCCACAATAATCAAAAAATCATCCCCGAAGAAATCCATCAAGGTGTTCGGAGTCTGTCCCGGTTTATGTCCTGCTAAAATTCTAGAATAATTCTCGATTCCGGAGCAAAATCCCGTTTCTCTTAACATCTCTATATCAAAATTCGTTCTCTCTGAGATTCTCTGTGCCTCTAACAATTTATCGTTTTCCTTAAAATAAGCCACTCTCTCAGCCAGTTCCTCTTCTATTTCCTTTATAGCAGCCTCTAGGCGTTCCCGACCTACTACATAATGGGAAGCTGGAAAAATACAGGTAAAATTCAATGTTCTCTTTATGTCTCCCGTCAAAACATCAAACTCCACAATTCGATCGATTTCATCTCCAAAAAATTCCACCCGAATGGCATCATCAAAAGTAGAAACCGGAATAATCTCCAGCACATCTCCCTTTACCCGGAAACTACCTCTCTTAAAATCCATCTCATTCCGCTCATATTGTATCTCAATTAATTCTCTAATGACCTCATCCCGGTCTTTGTTCATACCTGGCCTTAAAGAAATCATCATTTCCCGGTATTCATCCGGATCACCGATACCGTAAATACAGGAAACGGAAGAAATTACTATCACATCTTTCCGCTCAATCAACGCCGCAGTGGCACTATGCCGTAATTTATCAATTTCATCATTTACTGCCGAATCCTTTTCAATGTAAGTATCTGTAGAGGGCACATAAGCCTCCGGTTGATAATAATCATAATAGGACACAAAATATTCCACCGCATTCTCTGGGAAGAACTCCTTGAATTCCCCATATAGCTGTGCCGCCAATGTCTTATTATGAGCCATAATCAACGTTGGCTTATTTAATTTTTCGATAATATTCGCCATAGTAAAGGTCTTTCCGGAACCAGTTACTCCAAGCAGAGTCTGAAACTGATTTCCTTCCTTAAATCCCTGAACCAGCTGTTCAATGGCCTGAGGCTGATCTCCCGTAGGCTGATAATCAGAATGAAGTACAAATTTATCCATAAAACAGATACCTCCGTGTTATAACAAATACTTAGATAATGACGAAACTATGATGATGTAAAAGAAATAAATACATTAACAGGCGCTTGTTCGGCCGTCGGTACTTAATGAGAGGTTTACCTCGAATTTAGTACCGCTACGAGACGAACGCAGCGAAAGCGTGCCTGCGTTGTTTTATTTCTTTTATATCATTCTTATATAGAATATTATAGTTTCGCAATTACTACAAATAAACTTACCCTTTGATGATAAAAATATTCTAACACACAACGAAAAAAAAGTACAGGCCAATATGAACGTTTGTTCTGTACTTTTTCTAACACAAATGTCCCTCACTATAAAAAACAATGATGAAACCATCTCATTTTATTTCTTCCCAAACTTCAAAGCACATTGCCTGCAATGTTCCTTACATTCACCGCATTGAATACATTCCCTGTCTCCCACCTTTTTTACGTCCATCTTACAATGCACCACACAAGCATTGCAATGATTACACTTCTCATGATCCACCTTCATTCCCAATATGGAAACCCCGTTAAAAAATGAGTAAAATGCTCCCAAAGGACAAATAAATCTGCAAAAACCTCGGAAAATAAAGATAGCAGCAATTACAACCACAACCAGCAAAAATATCTTCCAAGAAAACAGATTCCCTGTCATTGCTTTTAATCCCTCATTCATTGCCACCAACGGGATTCCTCCCTCTAACGTGCCTGCCGGACAGATATATTTACAAAATCCCGGTGCTGCCCATACCAAAGGAATTCCAACCACAAACACCACCAATATCACATACTTTACATAGGACAATCCTCTAGTCCAACGACTCTTTTTCAGCTTCGGTGTTGGTATTTTATAGAGAAGTTCCTGTATCAGTCCAAAAGGACATAAAAATCCACATATCACTCTTCCCAACACTACACCAAACAACAATAACAATCCCAGTATATAATATGGAAACTTATATTTGCTTGAAACCAAGGCACTTTGGAAACTGCCAAGAGGACAAGAGGCAATGGCCCCCGGACAAGAATAACAGTTTAGCCCTGGAACGCACACACCCTTTATGTCCCCCTGATAAATTTTCCCCCTAGCAAATCCAGTAATATTACAATTGTACAAAACAGCACAAATTAACTGAATGAGCTTTCTTCTCTTTGACATCATCCTATTCCTATACACTCATAACAGATTCGAATTGCCTTATTTTTAATATCCCGAAAACCTCCCTGGAACATCCCAATTAAAATAAGAACAATTGCTGCTATCAGCAATCCCTTTCTTCCATATTTCTCCGCTATCCCTCTTTTAAAAAAAATAGTTCCTTCTTTTGCTTCTTCCCCTTCTTTTCCTTTTTCCCTGTTCTTCATAATTTATTCCTCAACTTCCAATAAATCATTCGTGACCCTTTCTTCTTTCTAGGTCCACGAATGATCAATAAAACCTTTCTTCTTTCTATTCTCCCAAATCATCAATAGATCCTCTCTTCTTTCTATTCTCCCAAATCATCAATAGATCCCCTCTTCTTTTTATTCTCCCAAATCATCAATAACTCCCCTCTTCTTTCTATTCCCCTAATACATCTTCGATAGCTTTTTTATATTCTTCATACTGCTCCTCAGCATCCCCTGCTCCTAAATAAATCTTTCGAATCACACCCTCTTTATCAAT
>JBGVLX010000032.1:0-31024 GCA_045124495.1 Lachnospiraceae bacterium | reverse complement strand
TGTATTTATTGTGACAGCAGAAGCAAATGTTATGGATTTACTCACAGGTTCGAAGATATTGAAGTAAAGGAGAATGCACCAGAACTATTAGAACGGGCACTTAAATCAAAAAGAAAACGGTGCATGATTGGGACAGGTGCCATGAGCGATCCGTATTTGCATGCAGAAGAAACTCTTGGTCTTACCAGAAAATGTTTGAGCTTGATTGATAAGTATGAATATGGAGTTGCGATACAGACGAAGTCTACTAGAATACTGAGAGATATGGATATACTTAGATCTATTAATGAAAAGGCCAAGACTGTTGTTCAGATGACATTAACAACATACGATGAAGAATTGTGCAGAATCATAGAGCCTAATGTATCTACGACGAAGGAACGATTTGAAGCTTTAATGCAGTTTAAGGAAGCTGGAATTCCTACAATGGTATGGATATCACCGATTCTGCCATTTATAAATGATACAGAGGATAATATCTTAGGAATACTAAAGTATTGCATTGAGGCAGAAGTCAAGGGAATTATCTTTTTTGGCATGGGAGTAACACTTCGAGAAGGAGACAGGGAATATTTCTATCATGCTTTGGATAGGAATTTTCCTGGAATGAAGCAGAAATATATCGGTACATATGGTAATGCATATAATTTACCAAGTCCAAACGAGAAAAAGTTGATGGAACATATTAGAAACGAATGCATAAAAGCTGGAATTATGTGTTCTGTTGAGGATTGTTTTGCATATTTACATGAATTACCGGAAAAATACGTTCAGCAGTCGTTGTTTGATAAAATATGAATTTTTACCAGAAAGAGTATTTGGGAGATATTGATTATTCCGAAATTGAAGTAATAACATAATTAAATTTGGAAGTGATATTATGGAGAAAAGAAAAATGAATCACGGGGAAAGTATATAATCTTTTGTTTGAAAAAGACTTCTTGGATGGTTGTGAATATAATACTATCATATGAAAATGATAATTACAAAAAAGCAAAACCGTTACATGGGTTTTGCTTTTTTATGCCCAGCTTTTGCTTTGCCCTGAATTTCAGGTACGGGTGGGGTATCATTTTTAGGAATATGTGTTTTGTGATTACTTTCAGTACCATGTGGTTCTTTTGGACTAGGTCGTCTCATGCCAGCTTTTGCCATAATTCATTACCTCCGGTGTTTTGTGGAATATAAATTTTAGTATCTCATAAAAATAGATTTTTATTCTTTGATTGAAATTAATTGTAACGTTTGAAAGCATACAGAATGAATTTTTTAAGCGAAAAGTTTGAAATAAATTGTGCAGTGAAAGGGAATGTGATAGGATTATCTTATAAAAAGCGTTATTAAATAAAATTCAGTTTTAGGAGGGCATGATATGAAGGCAGAAGTTTATGCTTTGGGGATGCTGATTGGGATTTTGTGGATATACCAACGTAGGGAGAAAATTTTTTCAATGGAATTACAATAGAATGGAATATTTTTAGTTGATAACTGATTGGAGTGCGTGATATAATTCAGTTATATGTAGATATGTCGTAAATTTGATAGAGATGTATTGGAAGGACATTCTTCGGGGTGTCCTTTTTTGTTAATGATGAGGTGTGATAACGTGTTTATAAAAGAGGATAATACATACAATGATATTCGTGAAAAATCACTTTTGCAATGGTTGGAAGAAATGGAGCAGCATGAAGATATTGCAGTTCGTGGTGGAGTTAAGCTATGCAGAGAATATATGCAGTATCTTAAGGAGCGGAATCAAAAATTAGAAGAAGAAAATGAACTGAAAAATTGCTATCTGAAAAAGATGTCAAGAAAGAGAAATTGAGTATGATTGACCATGCTTATGATACGGTATTACATAGTTTTAGTAAGAAAGTGCAGAAACAGATATTGGAAAATTGTGGTTAAAATTTAAACAAAATGTTTTATTGATTGCCATAACTTGTTATAATAATTTTTAGATAGATAATAAGACGTAAAATGAGACGTTTTGAAGGAGTGGATAGAAGATGGGAATTTACTTAAATCCAGGAAATGAAGGCTTTAAAAGTGCAGTACGCTCTAAAATATATATTGATAAAACAGGCTTGTTAGAATACACGAATTCAGTACTAGATACAGAGCAAAGATATATATGTGTCAGCAGACCAAGACGTTTCGGAAAATCCATAGCGGCTGAAATGCTGGTTGCTTATTATGATAAATGCTGTGATTCCAAAGAGTTATTTGGGAGGCTTAAGATCGCAAAATGTAAGGATTTTGCAAAGCATTTAAATCAATATGATGTATTGCACATAGATGTAAATTATTTTCGAGGACAATCCGCTACAGGAATGGAAACTGTAGATAACATACAACGTCTTGTAATAGAGGAGTTAGGGGAAAACTATCCGGAGGGAGTTAGTGATGCTGATTGTAAATTGCCGGTTGTATTAACAAAAATCAATCAAAAATATGGTGTAAAATTTGTCGTTATTATAGATGAATGGGATGCCATATTTAGAGAAAATAAAAATGATGAAACTGCACAAAAAGAGTACATTACTTTACTTCGTGGCTTATTCAAAGATGCTCCTTCTAAAAAGTTTTTAAAATTGGGATATTTGACTGGGATTTTACCAATCAAGAAGTATGGTACAGAGTCTGCCCTTAATAACTTTGATGAATTTACTATGACAAATCCAAGAACTCTTTCGGAATATGTGGGTTTTACTGAGGAGGAAGTAGTAGAACTGTGTAAAGAGTATAACATGGATTTTGAAGAAATAAAACGATGGTATGATGGATATAGTTTTGAACAAACAAAGCATATTTATAATCCTAATTCAGTTGTTAAATCCATGTTGGACGGGGAATGCAACAATTACTGGACTAGCACTGAAACATACGAATCGTTAAAGAATTATATCAGTATGAATTTTGATGGCTTAAAAGATTCTGTGATAGAAATGATAGCAGGTGGAAGATGTAAGATTGACACCAATACCTTTGAAAATGATATGGTATCCTTTCAAAGTAAAGATGATGTTTTGACAGTACTTGTACATCTTGGTTATTTGGCATACAATAAAAAAACGCAAGAAGTAAGTATTCCTAATGAGGAAATTCGGGCAGCTTTTATACGTGCCATAAAGAAAAGTAATTGGAATTATGTAATAGAATCCATTGTAGCTTCTGATGAACTGCTAAAGGCAACATGGCGTGGAGATGAAGAACAAGCCTGCAATGGTTGTAGAATTGAAGTGGAATCAATCTGAACAAGGAGCCATTGAACAGATAAAGAAAAAAGAGTATGGAAAGGCGTTGGCAGAATATTCAGGCAACCTGCTTTTAGTGGGAATTAATTATGATAAGAAAAGCAAGAAGCATGGCTGTGTCATCGAGACGTGTGAAAAATAGGAGGATTACAGATGAATTTATCAGAATTTGAAGCAGAATTTTCGCAGCTTGGGAGCAATTATAAAACAAAAGATGTGGATCGGTTCAATCGTACATTGATAAAAAGGCAGGAAGATGTATCGTTTTTAAAAGACATTGTTTTATCAAAACAGGAATACCATAGAACTTATTTTCAGGTATCCCTGGCACAATTAAAAGGAATAGAAGCTAAATTTAAATTTATCGAAGAAAATTTCGACAAACTGCAGGATTGGTGGCATGTGGATCAGCTTTCTCAGTTTGTGGACAAGGAACTTACCTTTGATTTTGGTTATGAAAAAGCAAAGGTTTATGTGCAGAGTGAACTGCCTTTTGCCAGGAGATGGGGATATGTTCTGTTTATGCCAAGCCTCGTAAAAGAAGTTGGTGCAGCAGAAAAAATATTTCCATTATTTAAGGATGATGATGAATATTATGTTCAGATGGCGGAGGCGTGGCTGATTTCTTATCTTGGCATTTATGAGCCGGAAAAGACCTTGGCATATTTGGAAGGATGTCCGTTAAAATATAATATAGCCGGAAAAGGGATTCAAAAGATTTGTGATTCCTTCAGAGTCAGCAGGGATTGGAAAGAGCGTTTTAAAGAAGTTCGCAAAAAATATAAGTAAAGAAAACATGTGTAAACAGAGCGAAATAGAACAAAAAACAAACGCATATGGGTGGATATGAACAGTATAAATTATATTGAAGCAAAAACTTTAGTACAAAAGAAATATGATAGTTTGTAACGCAGATGGAGAGAGTGATGAGTTTAAATCAGGGTGAAATTTTTATGAATTTAAATTAGGGAGAAATTTTTATGAATTTAAATCAGAAGGATTATGTGGAAGAAATTGTAAAAGCAGTCCAGGAACATGAAGATTTTAATGAGATTTTAGAAATTCTGGAACAATACCATGAAAATGACATTGCGGAAGCATTGGAATACTTAACGAAAGAAGAACGTATTGCGTTGTATGGTGCCTGGGGAACGGAACGGGCTTCTGAAATTTTTGCTTATCTTGAAGATGCAACTCCTTATTTTGAGGAAATGGAGTTAGAAACGGCAGCGGAAATCATTGAAAACATGGATTCCGATGATGCGGTTGACATTCTAGAGAGCATGGATGAAGAGATTAGTGATAAACTGGTTGATTTGCTGGATGAAGAAATTAGTCGTGATATTAAGCTGATTCAGTCCTATGACGAGGAAGAAATCGGTAGCAAGATGACAACGAATTTTATTGCAATCAAAAAAGGTCTGACAGTGAAAAATGCCATGAAGGAACTGATTGCACAGGCAGAAGAAAATGATAATATTTATACAGTGTATGTATGTAATGAAGATGAATCTCTGTATGGGGCAATGGATTTAAAGGATTTAATTGTCGCCAGGGAATACGTTGATTTGGAAGAGTTAATCAGCCATGCGTATCCTTATGTATATGATTATGAAAAAGTATCTGACTGTCTGGAAAAAATTAAAGGATATGCAGAAGATTCTATTCCGGTATTGGATGAAAAAAATAGAATTTTAGGCGTTATCACGGCTCAGGACATCATTGAAGTGGTGGATGATGAAATGGGTGAAGATTATGCAAAACTTGCGGGTTTGACGGAAGCAGAAGATTTAAATGAAAAGTTATTGGATAGTATGAGAAAACGACTGCCTTGGCTTGTGATACTTCTAGGGCTTGGAATTGGTGTATCTGCGGTTGTTGGAATGTTTGAAACTGTGGTTGCACAAATTGCGGTGCTTGCCTGCTTCCAGTCCTTGATTTTAGGTATGGCTGGAAATGTTGGTACACAGTCTCTTGCGGTAACGATTCGTGTACTTATGGATGATAATTTGAAAACCTCGCAAAAAGTACAGCTTGTATTAAAGGAGATGCGGGTAGGTCTGTGTAATGGATTATTATTGGGAATGGTGGCATTTGTATTTGTGGGATTATATATCTGGATGTTTAAAAAGTATGAATTGACCTTTTCTTTTGCAATATCCGGATGTGTGGGAGTCTCGCTGTTAATTGCAATGCTGATTTCCAGTCTGGTAGGGACCTTGGTTCCAATCTTTTTCCATAAGATAAAAATTGATCCGGCAGTGGCATCCGGTCCTCTGATTACCACCATAAATGATTTGGTTGCGGTTATTTCATATTATGGATTAGCTTGGATTTTGTTGATAAAAGTGATGCAGTTGGGGTAATGTGAAGTGAACAGAATGACAAAAAATTCTAGAGAAATATTTATAAATTTTTGGAAAAACTTTGGCATTTGAACACTATAGATTTTTCTTATAAAATGGGTTATAATTTAAATAAAGATGCGGGGAATTGAGGGTATGGGATATAAATAAGGAATAAGGTTACGTAAGTTAGTTGTAGTGAATAAAAAATAAAAGGGGTGGTTATATGGAAATAACTTCTGGGCCAATGCCGCAAAATGTAAAAAAATACGTTGCAATGGGTACCAAATTAATTAATTTGGTATTGTTAGCATGTAACATAGGATATGGAATTTTGTTTTGGGTATATGATGCCCCTGTATTGTTTTATTACATTTGTGTCAGTACTATTTTCTTTCTTTTTGCATGTGTAATGCTGGAGAAAAAAAGGAAATGGATTTATACGATTACCGTATTTTTGCAAATTTTCTTGTTTATGATACTTGCGGTTGTATATTTGGGGTGGGATTACGGTTTTCAGCACTATTGTATCGGTTTTGTTGCCTCTCTGATTTTTACTGATTTTTATATGAGTCATGAACGGAAGATTGCCCGGACCACTATGGCGATTGTAGGTTTTAATGTGCTCTTATACGTGGCATTGAGGCTTTGGACCTATGAACATCCATATATTTACCAGATTGATAATGAAATCTTGAAGAGGTGTTTTTATATATTCAATTCTCTCATTGGCTTTGCCTTTCTGATTATGTATTTATTAATTTATTCAAGCACGGTACATAGACTTGAAAATTCTTTAATGGAAATGGCAAATGTCGACCCTCTTACAGGACTTTCTAATCGTAGAAGGATGCAGGAAATGTTGCAATCTGCATTGGAAGAATATGAAACTCATCGGTACCAGACCGTAATTGCAATGTTGGATGTTGACTTTTTTAAGAAAATCAATGATACATACGGACATGATGCCGGTGATGAGGTTTTGAAGGTATTAGCCAGAATTCTTCGGGATAAGCATGAAGAAAACGTGGGTTTTCATATATGCAGATGGGGTGGCGAGGAATTTTTAATTTTTTATGAAAGACATCAAAAAAGTCGAGAAGATGTTATTCAGGAATTCGATATGTTGCGTAGGCAGATTCAGGATACAGTAATTCAATATAATGGTTTTGATATAAAAATTACAGCGACCATTGGTCTGGCTTTTTATGAAAAAGGGAAAGCGATTAACAGCTTAATCAAAGAAGCAGATAATAATCTTTATGCCGGAAAGACTGCCGGAAGAAACAGAGTTGTTTCGTAGAAGAATGGATTATAAGAAAACGTAAAATATAATACGAATAGCGAAGGATATGAGTGTCAAGCCTATGGTCTGGTGATGCAGACTGTAGGCTGATTGTTTTATTAGAAGGAGTAGAAATGTGAAAAAAATGCACATAGGATTTTCTAGTGTTGCAAAAAAATAGGTTTCGCAACTTTTTTTATATGATTCATTTCGAAATGAATGGTATAGTAAAAAACGTAGCGAAGGGAAACAACGGAAGGTAGCTCAGTTGGTAGAGCACATGTAAAAATGAATCATGTTTGTGATTCTAACAGCAAATATATATCTAGGGTGAATGGTGTCGGTGGTTCGAATCCACCCCTTCCGATTTGTAAAGTCTGTACTGTATGATAAGGTGTTAAGTGGGGGAGGAGTCCATATGAATTTTGGAGATGTTATGAGAAATGAGCAGGAAAATATGACAAGAACAGAAAATGGAGCATTGGCTCTAAAATCGACACAGGATGCTTGTTTAGATTTGTTTGCCACAATTGGTGCACTCCGTGGGGCTTCAAATGACAGAATGGAATCACTATTTGAAAAAGCATATGGTCAAAATCCTTTATTAGCAACGAAGATTTTATTCTATTGCAGAGATATTCGGGAAGGATTAGGTGAAAGGGAAACTTTTCGAAAATTGCTTGTTTATTTAGGAAATAAGCATCCGGAAGCACTCATTGACAATTTGGACCTAATTGGATTTTATGGGAGATTTGATGATTTGTATTGTCTGGTTGGTACACAGCTTGAATCCTGCATGTGGGAAATCATGAAACATCAGTTTGAAGAGGATTTAAATCATCTTCGTAATGGAAAACCGATTTCTATGTTAGCAAAATGGATTAAGACTGCGGATGCCGGTTCAAAACAAACAAGAGAATTAGGAATACTCACAGCAGAAAAACTAGGTTATTCCGTATATGAGTTTAAGCGTCTTGTAAGAGAGATGAGAAAACACATTAAGATTGTCGAGTCTTTCATGGTTCAGGGGAAATGGGATGAAATCAATTATTCTGAAGTTCCGGGTAGGGCAATGATGATATATAGAAACGCTTTTATCAACCATGACAGAGTGCGGTTTGATAAATATATAACTAATGTATCATGTGGCGTTGAGAAAATAAATGCAAGTACATTGTTTCCTTATGACATCGTTGAGAAAATGATGTATGGGGAACTAGATTCAAGAGGTTATCGTAAGCAGATAGATGATGAAAGTGCAAGAGTATTGGAGGTGCAATGGAACAACCTTCCGGATTATGTTGAACCAGGAAGTAATGTGATTGTAGTAGCGGATGTATCAGGTTCAATGAGTGGAAGACCTATGGCAAGTTCCATTGGACTTGCGTTGTATTTTGCAGAGCGTAATACCGGAGATTTTCATAATTTGTTTATGACTTTTAGTAATCGAAGTGACATTGTAAGTGTGAAGGGAACAACTCTTGTGGAAAAAATCATTCATGCCAGAAATGAAGATTGGGGCGGAAGTACTAATTTGGAAAGTGCGTTTGAGAGAATTTTAAATATCGCAGTAAGAAATCATACACCGGTAGAGGATATGCCAAAATCAATTATCGTAATTTCTGACATGGAAATAAATGGATGTACTAATCGTGATTGGATGTTTTACGATGAAATGAAATTTTTATACGAATCCTTTGGATACGAATTACCTAACATTATCTTTTGGAATGTAAATAGTAGAAATAATGTATTCCATGTAGATAAGGATAGAAAAGGAGTTCAGCTTTGTAGTGGCCAATCAGTTACCATATTTAAGCAGTTAATTAGTTGTATTGGAAAATCTCCGGTGCAGTGGATGAACGAGATTATTCATGTTCCAAGATATGATCGGATAAGGGTGAGAAATAAGTAATGTTAGTGCAAGTGTCAAATCATGCTTTATGGTTTGACACTTGCTTTGTTTTTGAGTATGATATACGAAAATGCAAAAGAAACTTAACATCTCATCTGGTGTGAACTATTGAGAAAACTAAAAAGTAAAAAAATAAAAAAGAAAAAAAAACATCTTGACATATTATCAAAATGATACTATTATATACTCAACAAGAGATATTATCAATGTGTTACTAAGTGAAAAGGAGAGAACAGATATGAAAAAGACCTTAATTGTAGTAGACATGCAAAAAGATTTTATTGATGGAGCATTGGGAACCAAAGAAGCGGTAGCCATTGTAGAAAATGTGAAGAAGAAAATTAAAGAGTATCAGCAAAATGGAGATGAAATTATTTTTACAAGGGATACACACCAAAGTAACTATTTATCCACCAACGAAGGGAAAAATCTTCCGGTGGAACACTGTATCGAAGGTACCGAAGGATGGAAGATTCAGGAAGGTTTAGAAGTGCCGGGAGCAATCTACATCGATAAACCTACCTTTGGTTATCTAAATTGGAAGGAATATAATTTAGAAGAGGTCGAAATGGTTGGGCTATGTACAGATATTTGTGTGATATCTAATGCATTGATTATCAAAGCAACTTACCCTGAAATTCAGGTCAGTGTAGATGCCAGCTGCTGTGCAGGGGTTACTCCTGAAAGCCATAGGGCAGCTTTAACTACCATGAAAATGTGTCAGGTAAAAGTAACTGGTGAAGAGTAAAATTTAACTAGGTTATTGAGAAACAAAAGAAAATGCATATCACATTAGGATTGAGTATTATAGTTTTGTAAATACTATAGGGAGGTAGTTGAAATGATTAAATACAATGAAAAGCAGGTAAATCTTGGTCATTTCCCGGATGGTACTTTATTAATGAAAGAGTTAGTACCAGAGGGAACAACCAAGGCAACCATTACATGGCTATATGAAAACAATGAAGAATTGGTGGCACTTTGTTTTCTTACAAAGCACCTGCAGTCAAAAGGCGTAGCGGATATTTCCTTAAAGCTTCCCTATATACCAAATGCCAGACAAGACAGGGTAAAAAAAGAGGAAGATGTGTTTACATTAAAGTATTTTTCTGAGATGATTAATTCCCTTGGATTTTCCAAGGTTACAGTATTGGACCCACATTCTTATGTAAGTGAAGCCCTGATTGATCATGTGGATATCCAATCTCCAAAGCCATATGTGGAGAAAGTATTGAAGGAATTAAAAGAAAAAAACTCGGAAAATATTTTAATGTTCTATCCGGATGAAGGGGCAATGAAACGATATTCTGCCATGTTTGACGCCCCATATGCATTTGGCATTAAAAAGAGGGACTGGGCGACCGGAGAAATCCGGGGATTAGAAGTATCCGGTCAAAAGGAACTGGTAGAAGGAAGTACCATCTTAATTGTAGATGATATTTGCAGCAGAGGCGGAACTTTTTATTACAGTGCCAAAGCATTAAAAGAATTAGGGTCGGGAAAGATATATTTGTATATTTCCCACTGCGAAAATACCATTTTAGAAGGAGAAATTCTTAAAGATAATTTCATTGAAAGAGTCTATACAACCAACAGTATTTTTACTAAAACAAATGAGAAGGTAGAGGTGTTTGATTATGAATAGAACCAATCCTATGTTATTGATTGATTTTTATAAAGCAGTTCATGCAGAAATGTTGCCAAAGGGCATTACTAAATCGGTATCTTATTTTACACCTCGTATGAGCCGTGTAAAACGTTGGGATAACGTAGTAATGTTCGGACTTCAAGGTTTTATTAAAACCTATCTGATAGATTATTTTAACAAGGAATTTTTTGAAAAGCCGTTTGAAGAAGTGATTGGTGGATATAAGAGAATTATGGATGCCACCCTTGGGGCGAAGGCGTATAAAATCGAAAAAATAGAGAAATTGCATAAACTAGGCTACCTTCCAATCGAAATCATTGCTTTGCCGGAAGGTGTAAGAGTTCCCATGCGTGTGCCAATGTTTGGTATCACCAATACCCATCCGGATTTTGCATGGCTGCCACAATCTTTGGAGAGTTTGATTTCTGCAGAAAGCTGGCATCCAATGATTGCAGCGACGGTTGGTTATACTTACCGCCAGATTGTAAACCGTTATTATGATATGACCTGTGATGATAAGGTGGAACGGGCAAGAGCTTTGGGAGCATTTGATTTTCGTGGTGAGGAATGTACGGATTCTGCAGTAAAGGCAGGTGCCGGCTGGTGTTTATCTTTCTTAAATACTGCAACGGTTCCAACCATTCCATATTTAGAGGAAATGTATGCCTGTGACTGCACCAAAGAGCCGGTTGCCTTTGGAAGTCCTAGTACCGAGCATTCTGTTATGTGTAGCAATTACGCAGTGGATGGGGATGAGATTACTTTATTAAGACGTCTGCTTACGGAAATTTATCCGGATACCAGTTTCAGTGTAGTACTAGATTCCTATGATTATTGGAATATCATTGACAATGTGTTACCTGAACTTCGGGAAGAAATTATGGCCCATAATGGTTGCATGTTAATGCGTGGAGATTCCGGTGATTGTGTAGAAGTAGTAACCAAGACTGTATTTAAATTATGGGAAACCTTTGGAGGAACGGTAAACAGCAAGGGATATAAGGTGTTAGACCCGCATGTAAAAGCCATTTATGGAGATTCTATTACGATCCAAAGATGTGAAGAGATTTACGAGATTTTAACGAAGAATGGTTTTGCTTGTTCTAATGTAGCGTTGGGAGTTGGTTCTTTCTCTATGCAATGTATAGAAGAAGAGGGTATTTTAAAGCCATTTACCAGAGATACCTTTAGTTCCTGTATCAAAGCAACCTACTGTGAAATCAACGACAATCCATATCCAATTTTTAAGAATCCGAAGGATGGTGGATTTAAGAAATCACAAAAAGGCTGTTGTGTAGTAACAAAGGATGAAGAAGGAAATTATACTTATCAGGATGAATTTACATGGAAAGAAGCCTGTGAAAATACAAAGAATGAATTAGTATCTATTTTTAAAGATGGAGTTTTGGTGAAAGAACAAAGCTTAAAAGAAATTCGGGAAAGATTACATGAAGGAGGATTTTAAGATGTATGATTTTAATGCTAAAGAAATGAAGGATAGATGTGTTGAATGGATTCGTGATTTTTTTGCTAAGAATGGACCGGACTGCAATGCAGTAGTAGGAATTTCAGGAGGAAAAGATAGTTCTGTTGTGGCAGCACTTTGTGTGGAAGCATTAGGAAAAGACAGGGTCATTGGAGTATTGATGCCTTGTGGTGTCCAGGCAGATATTGAAATGGCGAGAAAGTTAGTGAATCATTTGGGAATTAAAAACTATGAAGTCAATGTGGAAGCTGCGGTAAATGGTCTGTTAAATGCTTTGCCGGACATTGAAATATCAACACAGACAAGGACCAATCTTCCGCCAAGAATCCGTATGGCTACCTTATATGCGGTAGGGCAAAGTGTCAATGGACGTGTAGCAAACACCTGTAATTTGTCAGAGGACTGGGTTGGTTATTCTACAAGATACGGAGATGCTGCTGGAGATTTCAGTCCATTGTCCCATTTAACGGTAACGGAAGTAAAAGCCATAGGAAGAGAAATGGGATTACCAGAGGATTTGGTAGAAAAGGTTCCAATTGATGGACTTTGCGGAAAGACCGATGAAGAAAATCTTGGATTTACTTATGCAGCACTGGATCAATATATCCGGGAAGGTATTTGTGAGGATGCAGAATTAAAGGAAAAAATTGACCGGATGCATGAAAGAAACTTATTTAAGTTGGAATTAATGCCATGTTTTGAACCATAATGAAATAATTCGGGGGGCAAGGTTAGTTGCCCCTTGATTTTTCGGTTATGATATTATGATATTCAAGGAGAGAGGTTTCAGGCATGTTTGATTATAATACCAATTACAATATGACTCAGGAAGAAAAGTCTTTTTTGGAACAATATGATATTACAAGGTACGAACGTCCATCTATTGCTGCAGACATTGCTATTTTTTCTATCCGGGAGGAAGGAGAAAATACCAATTTTCGTAAGCTGGCAAAAAAGGCATTAAAGATTTTATTAATCAAAAGGGGAAATTATCCATATAAGGATTGCTGGGCACTTCCAGGAGGATTTTGCAGACAGGAGGAAGATGTTTATGAGACGGCAAAACGGGAATTATATGAGGAAACCAATGTAAAGGACGTATATTTAAAACCTTTTGGTATTTTTGGTGAAGCTGGTAGAGATCCAAGAGGATGGATTGTCTCCAATGCGTTTCTTGCCTTGATGGACAGCAAAGACTGTATGCTAAGAGCCGGAACCGATGCATGGGAGGCTCAATGGTTTACGGTAGAACTTACCAAAAAGGAAATAAAAAAGATGGTAGGTGAAGATTCGATTTCTATCGAGACAGAATATGTATTAAATTTTTCAAAGCAGGAGGATGAAACAAATTTTTGTGTAAAAGTCAGGGAAGATAAGCAATTTGAACACTATCATGAAAGGGTAAACTATGAGGTTTTAGATAATGGAAATCTTGCCTTTGATCACGGAAAAATCATTTTACAGGCACTCTTAACTCTGAGAAAAGAGGTAGAAAACGATTCCAGAATCGCTTTTGATTTAATGCCGGAATTGTTTACCCTAACCCAGTTGCAAACTGCGTTTGAGGTTATTTTGCACCAGGAACTGCTCAAGGCTAATTTTAGAAGAAAAATTGCAGATTATGTGATAGAAACTGAAAAAAGTATCGAAGGTTCCGGACACCGTCCGGCAAAGCTGTTTAAAAGAAATGTGGAGGCATTTTATAAGGAGTAGAATGTAAAAGGTAAAATGTTTGGAGCAGTGAATGATTGTAGTGATTTTGGAATGAGATAATATGAAAAAATGAGAGAAAACATACTTGCAAATGAGATTAGTGAGAAAATAGCAGGATAAGAAAAGAAGTACTAGAAAGAGTATATTTGAAAGGCTTGGTGAAATGCATGGAACGAAACATACGAATGGAAGATATTTCTGACGGAAAATTATATGGAAACAATGATATGGTAAAAGCAGATACCGGAAATTGCCAGGGGTGTTCTGCCTGTTGTCGGGGGATGGGGAAATCTATTATTTTAGACCCTTTTGATATATATCATTTAACCATTCACTTACATAAATCCATGGAAGAATTATTAAATTCTTATATAGAATTAAATGTAGTGGACAAAATTGTTTTACCGAATCTGAAAATGGCAGGAAAGGAAGAGGCATGCAGTTTCTTAAATGAAGAAGGTAGATGTAGTATTCATGAATTCAGACCTGGTATGTGCAGATTGTTTCCACTGGGACGTTTTTACGAAAATGAGACCTTTCAATATTTCATACAAATACATGAGTGTAAAAAAGAAAATTTATCCAAAGTAAAGGTGAAAAAGTGGATTGGTGTAGAAAATATTAGGAAATATGAAGCATTTATTAATCAGTGGCACTATTTTCAAAAAGATTTGCAAAAACGAATCAATGAAAGTACAGAGGAAACTTTTATCAAGAAAGTCAGTATGTATGTATTACAAAACTTTTATTTAAAGCCATATGAAGAAGATAGAGATTTTTATGAACAGTTTGAAGAACGGTTGCAGGAAGCTTCGGATTGGTTATTAAAATAGGGGGAAATATGAACCATATAGAAGTCCAAAGTATACAAACACCATATGGATACAAAGAAAATTTCTGGGTGATTGATGGAAAAGAATTACCAGAATATTTAAATATGTGGGCATCGGAATCTCAGGATGCATATTTAAAGTCGATAGACTCCTTTTTTGGTTTATGTCCTGCATGGTCGAAAGAACTTGACTTTAAAGGTGACATTCGGTTTGTATGGAAATTGGTTGGAATGGATTCTGCGGTATTACCACTGTTTTTATGCGAAGATGATTTAGACTTTAGCTGTATTGTAATTGTGGTGGAGGTAGAAAAGACGAAAGATTTTGTTTATTGGAGAAGAATCGGATATGTTCTTCATGAAAATGAAGATTTTGAGGAAGAAAAGAAATGCGGAATTCTATATTTAGATTCTTATTCAGATGCAGACTGGGAAAAGTATGGTGATAACATTGCATTGGAAACGGTTGGAAGTTATGCATGGGAACAATGGATCAGTGCTAATTGGGAGGAAGAACTATATAGAAGGCGTATGAATTATACACAGCCTTTTTATCGGGAAGAAGGAAATGTCTGCTGGATAAAAAGTGTTGAGTGGGTATTTGATAAATATGAATATGATGAAATGGTAAAGTGCTTTTGGGAAATGGAGACCATGAATCATTTGCAGAATTTTGCAGATAATGATGTATTAAATATTCAGAAATGTGCAAATATGTTAGCAGATTTAACATCTGATGGAAGGAAGATATTAGAGGAACATGTGAAAGATTTTAATGAAATTTTGTTACATGTTTTAGCTGGAGATTTAGTTACAGAACCGTTAATTGATTTATTCATGCATCATATGGATAGAAAAATGGAAATTCAGATATATTGTAAAGCTATTGAAGTAATGTGGAAAAGTGGGGATGATGAAGTGGTAAATGTGGTGGATGTAACTATTTTAGAAAGACTGTCGGATGAAGCATGTGTGTGGCAGAGATTTGGGACGTTTCTATCGGAGGAGTTTAGAAATTATATTAATAATGAAGTTTTGAGTTTTAATCTTATGATGGGAGGGGGAAAGCCGTTAGGTGTTAAATATTAAATAGTTAATACTGATTAGAAGAGGAGGATATCTATAATGAGTAGTTTGCAAAAATACATTGAAGAGCTGAAGAAAAAATATAATGATAAAGTGAATGCAGTTCCAAGTGAATATGATGAGGAAATGTTGGCACTTGTGCCGGATGCCATAAAAGAATTTTATCGAACGTATGAAAGTATAGAGTTGCCATTTGGCGAGATAGACAGGATTGAAGTGGCAGTAAAACATTCGGAGGCAGAGCCTTTTAAAAGTGAGGGATGGTTTTGTTTTGGGTTTGATGGGTATTTTTCGTTCTGGTTATGTAAATTAGAACCGGATAAAGAAAAATTGTCATTTACCTATTGGGACCATGAAAGTGGTTGTGAAATTGATGAGCCGATTTATGAAAATCTTACAGAATTTTTAAAAGAAATGCAGGAAGAATATGAGGAAAATAATGACGAGTGGGATGAAGAATTTTAATTAACCATAATATTCATCTAAATAGGTTTGGGTAGATAAGTGAGTGAAAGAAGGATAGTTTCTAAGTTGTGAATGATGTAATATGAAACTTTGATAAAGGATGGACAGGATTTGAATATAAAAAAAGAATTGATTGATACTAATTTTAGAGGGAACGTGTATATTGTTCAGAATAATAAAGTTTTGTGTGAATATGTAACGGGTTTTTATGACTTGCCAAATGAAATTCATAATTCATTAGATACTAAATTTGCTAGTGCATCAGCCGGAAAAGATTATGCGTATTTCCAAGGGTGCAATCCGGGAGTAAGTTTTATTTCCGAATATAATTCTAATAATGGTATTATGTCTGTTTTGGTAAGTAACTATGGTGATAATGTGTGGGAGAAATGAGAAAGATTGGAAAAAATCACTATAGATAATATATTTTTAAAGTATTGTTTGGTTCGCTGTTTCAATTATGTGTTTCGGTAATAATAAATCGTGCGAATAAAACAGACCATACAATACGAACGAAATGATGCAGATTTCAGCCTTAAAGAGTAGAGAAAATATATCAAAAACGGTATTCATATAGCATGAAGATTAGTAAAGGAAATATATAGATTATTATAATAACAAACAAATTATTAGCAACTAAAATGGCTGAGTTCAGCACAATACGGTCTTCAATCCCAAAGCGATTGTTTCAATTCGCTTTTAGGTTGAATTAATTCTTAGAGGTTTAGTGCGACAAGGTTTGTATTTCTTGGTACAATATTGGTGTTAGGAGGTTACAGCGATGAAAAAGATAAATTTGCGAATTTCAGAACTGAGACATAATAAGAAAATGACACAGCAGGAATTGGCTGATATAGTTGGAGTTTCTTTTCAAACGATAAGCAAATGGGAAAAAGGCAGTACAATGCCAGATATAACATATTTACCAGTTTTGGCAGAGTATTTCGATGTATCCGTAGACCAATTAATGGGGATTGTACCTTTAGGTGAAGAGAGATATATTGCAAGTACAGCAGGAACGAGAGAATTTTGGGAAAAGAAATTAGAGTATCTTCTTAGGACAAGAAATGGTATGTGGAATGATGATTATATGGAGTTTCTTATAAAAAATGTATGGAAGATAGACAAGCCGGTTAAAGTACTTGATTGTGGCTGTGGGTATGGATTTTTAGGTTTGTTGATAATGCCATTTTTACCAAAGGGGAGTACATATACAGGGATTGATATGGCGGAAAATTTGTTGGAAACGGGAGAAAGACTATTTGCAACTAATGAATTGCAGGGGAATTTTATTCGCGCTGATGTCTACGATTATGCTGTAAAAGATTGTTTTGATATGGTTATATGTCAAGCTGTATTAAGGCATTTGGATTCACCCGAAAGCTTTTTAAAGAAAATGATTGAATTTGCAAAGACAGGAGCATATATAATTTGCATTGATTCTAATCGAGAGTTTGAGTGTGATGGTCTTTATATAGATGGTATGGATTATTTTAGATTATGTGGACATGAGGGGTTGGAAAAGCACTGGAGAGCAGAGCTGGAACAGCAAGGAAGAGATTATGCAGCAGCAATTCGTAATGCACATATGATGAGAAAATTGGGACTCAGAGAAATTGATGTTAGAATGAATGACAGGGTAGACTTTATTACGCCTCAAAGAGAGGATTATGAGCAAAGGAAACAGGATTTTTTGAAATATAATGATTGGAATACGGGATTGAGTAAAGAGGAAAAAGAAAAATCTATTCAGTATCTTTTGACACATGGTATGACTCGTAAAGAGGCAACAGAATATTGTGAACGAAATATAGAAATAGCTACTTATTTTCAGGAACATCCCAACGCGGGATATACATTTGTGAAAGGGACTATGATATCTTATGGAAAAAAATAAAATTTTATTGATTGATATGTATGGAGTAATCTTGAAAGAAAGTAAAGGTTACTTCATTCCCTATACTTTGCAAAAATCTGCTCGTTCGGAGCATGACAGAATATTAAAAGCAATAAAAGAAGAACAATGTTTTACTAAAGCACAGAGAGGAGAACTATCAAGTATAGAATTTTTGACATATTTAGGGTATACTTCTCCAAGAGAAACAATGGAGGACTATTTGAAGAATTATTTGTCGTTGGATGAGTTGTTTATTTCTTTTGCGGAAACGTATAGTAAAATATATGACTTTTGTTTATTATCAAATGATGTTTTTGAATGGAGTGAATTTTTGGCGGATTATCATAACATAAATTGTTATTTTAAAAACAAAGTTGTTAGTGGTAAAGTAGGTATGCGTAAGCCGGATAAGGAAATATTTATTTATACACTTAATAAATTGGGTTGTAAGCCTGAACAGTGTATATTTGTGGATAATAGTGTGAAAAATTTACTTGTTGCAGAGACAATGGGGATTCAAACGATATTATTTAATAGAGATGGCGAAGAATATGATGGAAAAGTTGTAAATGATTTTGAAGAATTGGGTAAAATGTTAGAATGTATATGAATTGAATTAAGAATCTGAAATTTAATATAAATTAAAAAAATCCAGTTGCAAAACCTGATGTTTGGTAATAAAATAAAGTTAGAAAGGTATGAATAAATTAGGATGAGCCATACTAATAAAGGAGGTGTTTATATGGCAACTTCAAGTATCACTAAAAATTTTGTTATATCCGGTCAGAAGCAGGTGGAGATGTTTGTCGATACAATTGAAGCATCTGCCAATAATCGCCCGATTCGTGTTTCGGTAGCAGCTAGGGAATTAACGGATACTGATGATATAATAAAATTAATGGAGAAGAGAAAAAAAGCGAATGTTGCAAAATGATAAGTATTCAGTTATCAACATTCGTAAGTATCTTGAGAGTGACAATCCAAAGCTCGGAGAGGATGATTTGGTACAAATTCTCTCCGAGTTTTCATGTGAAAGTATTGAGAATTAGCGAATTGGATGAAGAGACGCAGACATATACCATGTCGGCATATCTGATTGCACAGTTAGGCAAGAATTTTGCAAATGGTGTAGATAAAAGGATTACCGGAGAAGAACTCCTTGAAGCAGCATGGAACAAGATTGAAGAAATGCAATACTAGGCAGGTGGTGTAGTAACATTTTTAGAAGCAAATAATGAGGATAAGCTGTTGGATTTTTATAAAGATAACAGATTCCAGAAGTTTGATACGAGACAGACCGTATCAAACAATGCAGAACCGCATGAGCTTGTACAACTTTTAAGATTACTCTAATCTTAATGGTAGCCAAGCTTTCGATGGTGAGCATAAGCAAATTAAAAAGTGGGGTGATGACCAGATGACAAATAACCTGTTTTTACTTATGAATAAAAATAAACCTGTAGCATTATTAGAAGAAAATAGAGCATTTGGTGAATTGTCTTATAGTGTAAAAGAAACATATGATGTATATATGCCTTATGGTTCGAAGGATATCAATCGATGGTTGGATAACAGACAGGCAGCAAAACATAGAAAACATTTAAAAGAATTGATGATTCGATGTGGTTGCTATGATAAAAATGGTTTTATCAATACAACACATTGTACATCATTAAATGATACATTTTGGGTAAAATCTGAAAAATCAGACCTAAAATGGGAAGATGTATCTTTGTACACGAATCCATTTGATGATACCATTGCCAGAATTGCATTTGATGGTGTAGGATTATTTGGGGAACAATTTTCATCAACTTCGCCTGAATTAACAACAGAGGGTTCTTTTGAAAAATGCTGGATTAGAGAAAATGATAATATTTATATGGTGAAAAGAGGTTCTTCAGGAAGTGTTAATGCGGGCATGGAACCTTATTCAGAAGCACTTGTCAGTCAGCTGACAACGGCAATTGGCTGCCAGGCAGTCAATTATGAACTGGTTTATCACCATAAGCACTTAGCTTCGAAATGTAAGTTATTTACATCAGAGCAATATGGATTTGTACCAATGGCTGCTTACTCAAATAATAAAGCAACCATCCAAAGTGTAATAGATATAACACATAAACTTAATTGTGAAGAAGATTTCCGAAGAATGCTTGTTATCGATGCAATCTGTTACAATATAGACCGACATGCCGGAAATTATGGTTTTATTGTCAATAATGATACCGGTGAACTGTTAAAATTAGCACCATTATTTGACCATAACTATGCATTATTGCCACAAATGATGGAAGATGATGATGTGGATGAATATATGTCTTTACAAGGTCCAAAAATAGGTGAGGATTTTACGCAGACAGCAATTGAAGTAATGACACCTGATATACAAAAAGAATTAATTAAATTAAAACAGTTTGAGTATCAATCCCCAGGATTTGATTTTCCAAAGTGGCGTTTAGAATTTGTAAATGACTTAAAGAATAAACAAATTAATGCTATTTTAGATGGCTATAGTAAAAATAAAAATAGACAGTCGTAGATGTGGCTGTCTACTTTTATTGATAAAAACTAATTGCATTAGTTATAATGTGAACTATATTAGAATTAACAGTATGAATGGAGGCAGAATTTTTGCTTGTTTTTGTGGAAAACAAAGAAAAATTTTTTATATAATATATTTTAAGAAATTTTAAGACCAACACCGAAAAAAACGTACTTAATAGGTGAAAGCGCTTTTAGGATTTCAGGGAGGTGAACAACGTGGATGATTTAAGAATCATAGAACTCTATTTTGAAAGAGACGAACAAGCAATTAAAGAGACGGATGCAAAGTATGGTAAACTCTGCCACAGTATTGCCTACAACATTCTGCACAATCAGGAGGATTCTAAGGAATGCGTCAACGATACTTATGTGGGTGTGTGGAACGCCATTCCGCCTACAAGACCGAATAACTTTATGTCTTTCATCTGCAAGATTGCAAGAAATCTGTCTTTGAAGCGGTTGGAGTTTATGAAACGTGAGAAACGTTCGGCAGATGTACTTTTGTCATTGGATGAACTTTCGGCTGTGTTGCCGGACGAACGGTACGCTCCCGGTGTAAATGATGAGGATGTAGGCAGGCTAATTAGCAAATTTCTTCGCAGTCAAAAGGAAGATGTGAGAAATGTTTTTATCAGAAAGTATTACTATTTCGATTCCATCGGAGAAATTGCAAAGCGCTATTCTTTCACTGAGAGCAAGGTCAAGAATATGTTGTTTCATACCCGAAACAAACTCAAAGATTACCTGATTAAGGAGGGTGTTGAACTATGAAAATACCAAGAATAGCAAATGCTATGGGATACATTGATGATGATCTCATCACCACGGTAGAAAGAAAAAAGCAAGTAAAGCATAACCCTTGGCTCAAGTGGGGCTCCTTCATAGCCAGCTTTGCAGTATTATTGATAGTGGCGGCAGTTATTGTGCCGATGTTATCTGATAATGGAAACATCACTTCCTCTACGGATAACGGAAACGTCACTACTTCTGTTGACAATGAATACGCTTACGAAAAAGGTTATTTCTATAATGTTACGGATGGAGTTTTCTCTACATATGTCGGAGGCAAGGTTATTTCAGAGGATAAAATCGGTAATAAAATAGCAGATGTTTCTATAACAGCAGGATGGAAAAATAGTAAAAACGAATGGCTTTCCACAGAAACCCTGCGTGGTGAAGTATATTCTATAAACAGTATTTCAAGCAAAACGGCGGTTGCTTTAAAATTTATCGACAAAGGCGAAGCGGTGACAACCACTCACTATTACGTGATTATGAATCCCAATGCAGATTTGACTGCTGTCAAGGATTACATTATTGCTCCAGTTACTCCAAATAATCCTGGCAATGAGATTGCGGGAGATGATATAATATTTGATAGTTAGGAGCATGACAGAATATTAAAAGTGATGAAAGAAGGACAATGTTTTACTAAGGCACAAAGAGGAGAAATACTGTTTGACACAGGAAAAGCTTAGTGTTAGTATAACCATAGAAAAAGTGCTACCGATAGGTGGTTCGAAACAAAAGAAATGTAGAAAAGGAGTACAAAACTATGCAAGAAAAATCACCTAAAAAATGTGGTGTGGCGGATATTCCATGTGAGAATCTTGTTGAGGATTCTTTAGGAATAGAAAAATATGTAAAGGGGTTAGAACAGTTTATATTGAATTGTGAAACTCCAATGTCAATTGCTTTGCAGGGAGACTGGGGAACAGGAAAAACATCTTTCTTGCAGGCGATGAGAAGTGATTTTAATAAAGATTATCCGAAGATAAAAACGGTGTATTTTAACACTTGGCAATATTCGCAGTTTAAGATGTCAGAGAATTTATATGCTTCCTTTATTAGTAATATTGTAAAGGCTTTGGGCAACAATGATAGTGATAGTGATACGAAAGACAAAATAAAGAGTTTGGCGAACAATGTAATGAAGATATCCTCTCGCGTAGCCAAAAATATTATTAAAGAAAATACAAATATTGATATTGATGAATTGGAAGAGGAGGTTGCAAAAAAAGAAATTGAAAAAGCTGAAAACATTTGCAATCTTAAAAATGATTTTGCAAATATTGTAAAAAAGGTAAAAGGGGAAAATGGAAGAGTAGTAATATTTGTAGATGATTTGGATAGACTTAATCCTGAAATAGCAGTTGAGCTATTAGAGGTGATGAAACTGTTTATGGATGTAAAAGATTGTATATTTGTATTGGCTATCGACTATGAGGTTGTAGTTAATGGTGTTAGAAAAAAGTTTGGAAACGATATGTCTGAGGATAAGTGTAGGAGCTTTTTCGATAAGATAATCCAGCTTCCGTTTAGTATGCCGGTTGGCTCGTATCATATTGAGGATATGATTAAGGATGTGTTAGGGAATGTAATTAATGCATATATTAAACCGCTTAGTCACTTTGTAAAGAGTAGCTTGGGGGCAAATCCGCGTACGTTAAAGAGATTGGCAAATTCCTTTTTTCTTCTTCGGATGGTTGCAAATGCGGACGATAATGGTGAAAGGGATGAAGAGTTACAGGCAGCATTGTTGTTTGCAAGTTTGGTTGTTCAATTATATAGTTACGAAGCATATGCATATTTAACTGAGAATGCGGATGATTTAGAAATACTGTTAAAGTCTTTTGATGAAGCACACAATAAGTCAAATAATGAAGAAATAATAGAAGACGAAAAAGCGAATGAAATAATTGGACTTCTTAAAGTAGCTTTGGACAATATAGCAAAAATTGCTAAAATTAAGCCGGAAGACATATATAATATGTTTAAAGTTGCAATGAATATTTCCTCTATCACAAGTATTGCCAAAATAAGCGATAACAGTGTTAAAGAAAGAAAAAAAGCCATGAAAGTTACAAAGATACGCATAAAAGGCGTAGAATATCAAGTTAAAAATCCAACCTATGCGCAGATTAAGACTTATGAAGAAATCTTAAAGGAAAATACAGATAGAATAAAAGAATTTATAGAGAAATATCCAAGAATACTAACTACGGATGAATCTCGTAAAGACGGTTTCTTTAGGGTAAGTAAACAGACTTGTGTTAAATTGGATGATAAGATTTTGTATATAGGAACTTCAAGCAGTTCTTCGGATAAGATTATTTTTACAAGAGCACTGTGTGATTTTATGGAGGTTGAATCTGGCTCAGTTGTATGGTATGATGGAGCAGAAGAAGTGTTTAGTAATTAAAATGAGGTAGACAGTTACAAATGTAGCTGTCTATTTCTATTGACAAAAACTAATCATGTTAGTTATAATATGAACTATATTAGAATTAGTAGTATGAATGGAGGTAGATTATGGCAAGAACTGGACTTGATGCCAATATGGTGATTCATAGGGCTGCACAGCTGGTAAATGAAGTAGGACTGGAAAATATCACATTGAAAATGCTTGCAGATGATTTAGGTGTAAAGTCGCCTTCTCTTTATAATCATATTGGTGGACTCGAAGATTTAAAAATGCAGTTGATGATTTATGGATGGAAAGAAATGGAACAAAGGATAATTCAGTCCGTTATTGGCATTAGTGGTTATGATGCCATAAAAGCCGGCTGTCATGCTTTTTATGAATATGCGACAGAAAATCCGGGACTTTTCAATGCAATGCTCTGGTATAATAAATTTCAGAATACAGAAACAATGGAAGCAACATCAGGACTATTTTCAGTTTTGTTTAAAGTGACTTCATCATTAAATATTTCAGAAGAAAACTGCAATCATATTATTAGAACATTAAGAGGATTTCTAGAAGGATTTTCGCTGCTAGTCAATAATGAGGCGTTTGGAAATCCTGTTTCAATCGCAGAAAGCTTTGAGTTGTCTTTAAATGTTTTGATAGAGGGAATAAAAACACTGGAAGAAAAGATAGAGGAATAGAAAATGAATATCAGTTATAGAAAAGCAAATATAGAAGATGCAGATTTATTGATAGAAATATACAATGCCGCTTTTTATAGTGATTTTATAAAATATGGAGAGTGTCCAGGCTATGGTAAAACAAGAGAAGAGATGGAAAAATCTATTGTGAATGATCCTAAATTTATAATTTCATATAGTCAGGTTCCGGTTGGTGTGATTTCTTATCGAAAACAAGGCAGCGGCGAATACTACATTGGGTGTCTCTGTATCGTTCCAAAATATCAAGGAAAAGGAATTGGGACAGAGGCATTTCAATATTGGCAATCAATATGTGATGATTGGAAAAAAGTTGAATTGGTAACCCCTATTGATAAAGAAGAAAATATAAAATTTTATACAGAAAGATGTGGATTTAATATCGGTGCCAGAGAAATGGATGGAAATGTTGAAGTGATAAAATTTTATATGGAGAGATAAAACTTGAGTTTAAGGAGATTGATATGAATACACCAGTATTAGAAACGAAAAGGCTGATATTAAGACCTTTTCGGCAGGATGATGCAAGAACTGTTTATGAATGTTGGGAAAGTGACCCGGATGTGGCAAAGTACATGTTTTGGACAAGTCATAATGATATAGAAAAAACAAAGGAATGGATTTTGTACGAACTGGGACAGATTGAAAAAGAGGATTGGTTTCGATTTGCGATTGTCAAAAAAGAGACGGATGAATTAATTGGAACGGTTCTTATTTATTATGAGGAAGAAGTCCAAAACTGGGAGATTGCGTATAATCTTGGAAAAAAAATTGGAAGCAAGGTTATGCAACAGAGGCAGTGAGACAAGTGCTTCTTTTCGCAAACAAAGTACTTGGTCTTGCGGAGGTCGTCGGAAGATATGCAAAAGAAAATCAGGCGTCCGGAAATGTAATGAAAAAGCTTGGTTTTCAATATGAGAAGGATATTCCTTATGAGTGTAATAATGGAAAAGTGAAACGGGAAGGTGTTCAGTGCAGGTGGATAAAGTTTATTTAAGAAATTTTTGCAGGCAAGATATAAATGATATGTACGAATTTTGTAGCCAGCCGGAAATAGAGATGGTTGGATGGAGTGCACATAAAAATATTGAGGAAACAAAAAAGGTTTTGGAGCAGTGGATATTAAATGAAAATATTTTTGCAATTGTTGCAAAAAATACAAACAAAGTGATTGGATACATTGCAGTTCATGCGGATTCAGAAGAGGGGCGTTCCGATACAAAGGAATTGGGCTTCGCTTTAAATCATCAATATCACCGACAAGGAATTATGACGGAAGTAATCTCTGGAGTGTTGGATGATTTATTTTCTAAAGATATTTTATATGTATGGGCATGCTGTTTTCAGAATAATATTTCATCTAAAAATCTGATTGAGAAGATGGGATTTAAATTCATGCAGGAAGGAAAGTTCTATTCAGAGAGTTTCAAAAAAGAAATTCCATCCTATGAATATAGAATGTCAAAGGACGATTGGAAAATAGAAAAATGAATTTGGATAAAATCAATTTGAATACAGGTAATGAAGAAATGTCACAAAATGAAATTAATCTTATTTATCAGGTGGATGAGGAGAAACTGACACCTGATAAGCATATTGAAACAAAATATGGGCTAGGAACAATTCGTAATTTTGAGTTGAAGAGTTGACACAGGGAAATCTTAGTGGTAATATGATGGTAGAAAAAGTGCTACCGATAGACGGTTAGTCTGATTTGTTTAGTAGTTATAAAAATAACCGCCAAAGTTTTGTCAGGACAGGGCGGTTATTTTTGTGTCTTGCTATTACGACCAAGCGAATAGCCAAGACTGAAGCAAGTCAAGCATAAGCTGATGACAGCAATCAAGCTTTCGATGGTGAGCATAAGCAAATCCTCCTATAGTAAGATTTCTGTAAACAGATTTCTATGTAATCAGAGGTCACAGTCCTCCGTAGAAGACTAACCGCCTACCGTTATGGTAGCACCTGATAATATTGTAACAAACGTATGTTTTCATGTCAATGGAAAGATATTTGAATTCTTGGAGGCAGAGGAATGTATTATTCATATGTTATGGGCATAGACAGTTCGATTATGGAATTAAAGGAACAAGGGTTTATTGTTCAAAATGATGGAGATAATTATATGGTTGCTTTTTCATAAAAAAAAGCATGATATGGGAAGAATTTATAGTAAATCATCTTGAGACAGGATATTGGAATGAATATCTTACAGAAAAGGAAGTTGTGTTTTTATTTCATTTAGAAGATGAAATAAAGAAATATAAGGTATATGATTATAAGAATGATGAGGTTCTTGCTTTATGCGAAAAATTATGCGAATGCAAATTTGAGTCAATTAAGGCTATGTTGATAGGAAATCATTACTACAAAAATATATTAGAATAAAAAAATAGATATATGATGGAGGAGATATGGCAATACATACATCATCACGAGAAACTATAAATACTTTAGAAGCAATATTTGAAATGCACAAGGAAGAAAAAATTTGTGTCATAGGGACAACTTGTTGTGGAAAATCAACATTACTTGATAAAATTCCTAATTGTGTTGATATGGATGAGGTTTTATGGCCACTTCTAACGCAAGAAGAAAAAAATTTCATCTGTCAGAAACCATGGACCAAGGAGATAGGAGATTATTTTGATAATCTTATTTGCAAAAAAATTAAAATAGAAAATGGCGTTCCTATGTTTGGTACGGTCATACTTGATTGTAATGTAGTGGTTTATCTTGATATTGAAGACGATTTGTTGCAAGAACACTGTAAAAAACGTAATGTAAATTTCGAGGATGCAAAAAATATGAAATTGACCATTGAAAATGACTGGAATAATCATAGATTACAAGGAGAAAAAAAGTTTTATTATATAATGCTTAGAGAATAGAACATGATGAAATTTTCAATTTAGAACAAAATATTAACGAGAAAATAAAATAGTTTGAAGGGCATGACGAAAGTTATGCCCTTTTAAAATGGGTGGAAATACAAATGTAATTATGGCAAAATATGAATACAAAGAAAACACAAAAACTAAAAACAAAAAAATTAAAATTTTTTGTAACGAATTGCCCTTTCAAAGAACTTATAATATGAGGTGCAAAAAAAATGGATAAAGCGAAGATAGATGAAATATATCGAAAAAATGCGGCAATTATATATAAATATTTGTGTGGCTTAACCCAGGATACACAATTGGCAGAAGAACTGACACAGGAAACTTTTTTTCAAGCCATAAAAGGAATAGATAAATTCAGGGGCGATTGCAAAATTTCTGTTTGGTTATGTCAGATTGCTAAAAATCTTTGGTATAAGGAACTTGAAAAAAGAAACAAGCACAAGTTTACGGAATTAGACGATACTATGGCGTCTAATGAGAATGTGGAATATGATTGTCTGAACAAATTAGAAAAGGTGGAAATCTTCCGCCTCATGCATAACTTAGATGATGTCACAAGGGAAGTGATGTATCTGCGGCTTGCAGGAGATTTAAAGTTTTCTGAAATTGCAGATGTTATGGGAAAAACAGAAAACTGGGCAAGAGTAACCTATTATAGGGGAAAACAAGAATTGATGAAAGGAATGAGAAAATGAACAAAGAATTAGCATGTGAAATTGTAAAAGATTTGCTTCCTCTTTATGTGGATGAAATGGTAAGTGATGTTTCTAAGAAAAGTATAGAAAATCATTTAGAACATTGTAAAGACTGTACCCAAATGTATCAAAATATGGCTTTGGATTTGGAAAAAGAAGAACAGCCGAAAGAGGCTGGAGAGGTAAAAAGATTTTTGAAAAAGACAAAACAAATGTATTTTCTTTATGGTTTAGGGGGACTTAGTTTTGCTGCCATACTTGTTTGTACCATAGTGGATTTGGCAATAAATAAGGGACTGACTTGGTCACTCATTGCAGGAACAGCGATTATATTTGCAAATGCCTTTATGTACGCCCTCTTGTTATGTAAAAAAAATAAAGGTTATATTACTATGTCGGTGATAAGCGTTGGAACCTTCATTTTACTTTCTACTATACAGATAAGCAGATATTATTTTATGGATGTAGGAACAGTTTGGATTTTTCGTTATGGCTTTCCGATTATGCTATTATGGTTGGGCATTACCTGGGTTCCGGTGCTTTGCAGATGTGCATTGAAATGGAATATTTGGGACTGCGTAGCAGTGTTTATGGTCATGGTACTCATAGGGAATTATGTTACCAAATTGATGACTGGAGACTATGCCCTGAATGACTTATGGAGCATGCATAACTTTATTGGAAATGGACTTGGGGAAGTCATTGGAGCAGTATTGTTTGGAATTATTGGGAGGGTGAAAAAATGGAGAAAATAATGGAAGTGGAAAATATAAGAAAAGTGTTTAAAAAGGAAGTGGCTGTTGAAAATGTATGTTTTGATTTAACTCCCGGAAGTATTATGGGGTTGCTTGGAACCAATGGGGCAGGGAAAACCACCACCTTAAAAATGATTACAAACTTATGCTCGAAAGACAAAGGGAAAATCGTGATAAATGGCGTATCATTAGATGCTAATCCGGGGCTGGCTCTGTCAAAAGTGGGTGCAGCACTGGATAGCCCTAGTTTTTATGAGGAATTAAGTGCCAAAGAAAATATAGAATATTTTGCTTGTCTGCATAAAGACAGTTACAGTGGGCAGGGCATGGAATTACTTGATTATGTGGGACTTCTTGCTCAGGCAGAAAAGAAAGTAAAAAATTTTTCTCTTGGAATGAAGCAAAGACTGGCATTAGCGAGAGCTATGTTAGGAGAACCGAAACTTATTATTTTAGATGAACCAGCAAATGGATTAGACCCTCAAGGACAAATCAGCCTTTACCGCATGATTTGTGATATGGCACAGGATAAAAAAATAACATTTATTCTTTCTTCACACTTGTTGCATGATATGGAAGAATTTTGTACGGATATTTTAATTCTGGATAAGGGAAAAAGCATTTTGCAAGGAAAGACGGAAGAAATCTTATCTGAAACAACCAATATTGTGGACTGTGTACTGGAAGAAACGGAAGTTTTTGAGAATGCGTTGCCTTACTTTTACGGGGTAAGTCTTAAATCACGCAAAGGAAATCAATTTACCCTAAAACTTGAGAATGTCAATTTAGATGAATTTATTAAAAAGATTGTGGAAAGTAATCTGCATATTAGCTATCTTTCTATGAGGAAGAATTCGCTACAGGATTTGTTTTTTAAATTGACAGGAGGATTAGAGCAATGCATACATTAACAAAATTATATGCCAAGAAAATGTTCAGGCAGAAATTGATTTATATTTTTTTTGCGTGTTTTCTTACAGCATCTTTCTGCTATTCCTTTCTTATTTCATCGCCCCAAATGGAGGAAATGTTGAATATAGATATTGCAATTGTAGGGGAAGAGAATTTTCCTGAATTCATGATGAGATTTTATATAGGAACGGTAGGTATTCTTTTTCAGGTATTTCTGCTTACTCTATACTTTTGTAACGAGGATAGAGCGAAAATGTTATATCAGCCTTTATTGCATGGAGTAAGCCGCGGGGGAATGATAAAATCAAAAGTTCTTGTTGCTGTTGGTATGTCAATGATTTTTGTTTTATTCATAGCAATTATAAATTACATAACGGCTTTTATGCGGTGGGGATATAGCATTTTTGAAATAGAAGCTTTCATGAGAACAGTGGTAAAATATGTATTGTCAGGTGTTTATATGTCATGTGTAACTCTTGGAATGATTGCACTTTGCATCGGGACATGGAACACATGGAAGACAATCGTAATAACCATTATTTATATGATATTGGATTCCTTTATTTGTAGCACGAACGTATTATTTTTGAAAAAAATATGGATGGGATATTACCCTCATCTTTGGATGTTCTCGTATGAATACCAGGAGATTCCATTCAAAGATGTTATTTGGGGAATTACCATTATGGTGATATATGGTATTTTCTTTTATCGGTTTACAAGAAACAAAATAAAAAAGCTGGATTTTTAGGAGGAAAAATGGTAACAGAATTATTGAAGCTACAGCTAAAGCGTTTAAACAGGCAAAAATTATTATATCTGTATTTTGTTATAATGGCTGCACTTATTATTTCGAATGCATTTCAATGTACAGACAATTCCGCAAATACAGGAATGGAATATTATGCAGGGGGAAATTTTCCGATACTTTGTATGCAATCATATATTGATATTATTGGCCCTTTATTTCTAAGCTTTTTCTGTGCAGTATTAATTAGTGGAGAACGGGCGAATGGAATGTTCAAACAGCCTCTTCTGAATGGTGTTTCAAAAAAGCAACTATTGATGGGGAAAATTGCTAGTATTTTAATTGCTACTTTGCTTTGTTTCTTATTCGTGATTTTACTTAGTATTGGTATTGGGTTTTTGTTTTGGGGAAACCATGTATTTGATTCCGCACCGAAATACTTTCTGCAAATATTGTTATTAGCTGTGACTCAGGTAACCTTGGTCTTGTTTTTGGTGTTTTTATCATTGTATATGAAAAATATATCCAGTATGATGTGTGCCGCACTGATTATTTTACTGATTAACAATTTGTTCAGTCAATTTTTTGGACAATATATATCATTTGTGGATTTTATGTATTATCTG
>JBGVLX010000031.1:0-35018 GCA_045124495.1 Lachnospiraceae bacterium | reverse complement strand
CGATAAACCGATGCAAACCTTACATAAGCTACAGCATCTAGTTCTTTTAACTTTGCCATTACAATCTCACCAATCACAGAGCTTTCAATTTCCTTTAATTCCATATTATAAATTTCATTTTCCACCGCCATTACACAACTTTCTATCTGTTCCACAGATACCGGACGTTTATGACAGGAACGAAGAATTCCTCCTTCGATTTTAGAACGATCGAAAGACTCTCGATTCTTATCTTTTTTTATTACAATCAAAGGAATAGTTTCAACTTTCTCATAGGTAGTAAAACGTTTTCCACACCCGTCACAACCTCTCCTACGACGAATAGCACCATTATCTTCTACTGGTCTTGAATCAATTACCTTTGTATTTGCCTTAAAACAAAATGGACATTTCATATCATATCTCCTCCTCTAATCGTATGTGTTTTTTTACCGGATTTCCTATTTCCTGACCAGAGCTATCCTTTTATTCACTCTCAATCTACTAATCTTTGCAACTCTTCAATATTTTTTCACACTTTACATCTACCAAAATAATATCCGTACCGATTTTTACCACATCACAAAACGGAATCACAAATTCTTTACTACATCCAAAACAACCAAAAAATTTTGTAGCCTCCGGAACAATCAGGGAAACTATTTTACCATTGCAGATATCAATTTCCGCATCCACAACAAACCCCAATCTCATTCCATCATTACAATTTATTACTTCTTTTTCTCTTAATTCACTAAAACGCATATCTTACCTCATTTATGCTATTAATATAACAATATGTAAGATATGCGTTCGCCGCAACTATATTAACTTAATTCTTTAATTACTTTCACAGGACATTTTTCAGCACATATTCTACATCCTACACACTGATCAGGATCTATTTTTGCAACATTCCCCTGCATGGTAATAGCTTCTGCTGGACAGTTCTTTTCACACAAACTGCAACCAATACAGCCCGCTGAGCATACTTCTTTTACCTCTTTTCCTTTATCCTGCGAATTACATGCTACCATATAAGGAGTATCTCCCGGCACAATTTCAATTAGGTGTTTTGGGCATTCTGCAACACATTTACCACACGCCTTACATTTTTCTTTATCAATAACAGCAATTCCATTTACGATTTCAATGGCTCCAAATTCGCAGACCGCTTTACAGCTTCCAAAACCGGTGCAACCAAAGCTACATGCTTTTGGTCCGTTTCCAGGAGTATTCATTGTCGCTTTACAGTCTTTTGGACCAACATACCTATATCTTTCTTTCGCCTTTTCGCAATTACCGGAGCATTTTACAAAAGCATATGGTTTTGCACCACTTTTTACAGTTTCTCCCATTATTTTTGCAATTTTTTGCGCAACCGTATCTCCGCCAACCGGACATCCATTTACCGGAGCTGTTCCCTCTGCAATTGCTTTTGCCAACGCATCACAACCGGCAAATCCACAACCACCACAATTGTTTCCAGGCAATTCTTCACGAACCAGCAATTCCTTTTCATTCACTTCTACCTTAAATTTTTCGCCAGCAGCACCTAAAAAGATACCGATAATGATACCGGTTATGGCAACCACTGCTGTTGCAATCAATACACTTGTCATCTTTTCATTCCTCCTAAATTAGACCAGAAAATCCAAAGAATGCAATAGACATTAACCCTGCACAGATTAATGTAATCGGGGTTCCCTTTAAACATTCCGGAATATCATTGTATTCAATTCTTTCACGGATACCGGCTAAAATCACGATTGAAATCGTAAAACCAAATGCTGTAGAGAATCCATTCACTACACTTTCTAATACACCATACGACTTTTGCACATTAATAATTGCAACACCTAACACAGCACAGTTTGTTGTAATCAAAGGAAGATAGACGCCTAAAGAATCGTACAATGACGGAATGGATTTTTTTAAGAACATTTCCACAAATTGCACCAAAGCGGCAATTACCAAAATGAATACAATCGTTTGAAGATATTCCAAATCCAAAGGTACTAGCAAATAATTATAAATTAAACTGGTAAAAAACGAGGATATTGTAATAACAAAAATTACCGCAGTTCCCATGCCCAAAGCAGTATCTGTCTTTTTAGATACACCCAAGAAAGGACAAAGTCCAAGGAACTGGCTTAATACAACGTTATTTACTAACGCGGCTCCAATAAAAATGATAATCAAATCTTTCATTTCGCATTCTCCTTTTTATGAATTGTCATTTCTTGTTCCACAAGAACTGTTTCCACAATGGCCACAATCACTGCCACAACCACTTTCTAATTCTGGTTTTTCACCCTTCGCCTTTGCTTTGTTTATCTTAACCTGATTTTGAACCGCAACCAATGCAGCAAGCACAAAGAACGCACCCGGTGCTAAAACAAAAATACTAACCGGTTCATAGCTTTCCGGCATAATCTGTGTTCCAAAAATGGTTCCACTACCAATGATTTCCCTAAAAATCGCAATTGCTGTCAATCCAACCGTAAATCCAAGTCCCATTCCCAATCCATCGAAGGCAGAAGGTAAAACCGGATTTTTGGACGCATAAGCTTCCGCACGTCCAAGAATAATACAGTTAACAACAATAAGTGGAATATATAATCCTAAACTCTCATAAAGACTAGGAATAAAAGCTTCTAACAAAAATTGAATAATAGTAACAACAGAGGCTACAACAACGATAAACCCAGGAATTCTGACTTTATCTGGAATTACCTTTCTCAACAAAGAAATAAGCATATTGGATAAAATCAATACTGCTGTTGTAGTAAGTCCCATACCTAAACCGTTAATTGCAGAACTGGTTACCGCCATGGTAGGGCACATACCTAGCATAAGTACAAAGGTCGGATTCTCTTTAATGATACCATTGTATACACGTTCCAGACATTTACTCATTACCTGTACCTCCTTCTAAATAATCACAATAATATATCGCAGCATTCACAGTCCCTGTCACCGCATTGGTTGTAATCGTTGCCCCAGTTAAAGCATCAATCTCATTTTCTGCTTTTGCCCCATTTTTCGTGCTGACAAAGGCAGAAACCTGTTTTCCTGTAAATTGTGATTTAAACTCATCCTTGGTAGCATTCATACCAAGACCTGCAGTTTCACCAATAGATAAAAATTCAATCCCATTTACTGTTCCGTCCTTGGTTATGCCGACAGAAAATTCAATATCTCCACCATATCCTTCATGTGAAACTGCTGTAACAACATATCCCAACATTTCACCATTGGAATCCTTGGCAATTACTACCCCAGAAATGTCGGAACCTTTAAATCCACCTGTTTCCAAAATCTTTCCAGCTTCTTCTTTTTCAAAACCTGCTAACTCTTCAAAAGATTCAGCAACTTCAAATACGCTCTTATAGGCCTCTTGCTGTTTCTTTTTATTTTGTTCCGAAATCGGCTCCTTGGTAACAACATAAACCAATCCAAGTAAAGCACCAGATACCAAAGTAATCAGGAATAACTTTATTGTATTAGGAATAACTTCATTCTTTTCTTTTGTTTCTTTTTGTGCCTTTTCTTTTTTGGATGGACCAAAAGGTTTCGGCATAGTAAATTTTTCAATCATAGGAACTAATAAATTACCTAAAATAATAGCATAAGAAACACCTTCTGCGCTTCCACCAAAAATACGGAAGGTTGCTGTCAACAGACCCAAAAAGATACCAAATACAATCTGGCCTTTTGGAGTTACCGGTGATGTAACATAATCCGTTGCCATAAAAATTGCTCCTATCATTAAGCCACCACCAAACAAATGACCTGCAATATATTCTAAGGAAAATCCGCCTAAAGATGTTACGGAATAAATAGCCGCATAAACAGCTACGGTTGCAATATAAAAGAAAGGAATGCGATAACTGATAATCCCACGAATCAACAAATAGATTCCACCTATTAACAAAGCCAAAGCAGAAGTTTCACCGATGGTTCCTGCTGTAGTTCCTAAGAACATATCCAGTATATCTACGAATTCTCCACTCTTTAACAATGCCAACGGTGTCGGACCAGACACAGCATCATATGTAAAGTCTGTCATTTTCCCTGTAAAGGAAATAACCAGAAAGCATCTCGCAGCTAATGCAGGATTCATAAAATTCTGACCAATCCCACCAAAAAATTGTTTCACTACAAGAATAGCAAAAACACTTCCCAAAATAGGTATGTAAAATGGTACCGTACTTGGTAAATTCAGTGCTAAGAGCAAACCTGTTACCACAGCACTTAAATCTGTCATAGTATATTTTCTTTTCGCGATTTTTTGAAAAATTCCTTCTGTAAACACACAGGTAGCAATACATAACAAAATAATAATCAGCGCATCTAATTTAAAGTTAATAATACCAACGATGGTAGCCGGTAATAATGCAATAATCACATCCAGCATAATACCGGTAGTAGTTTTTTTATCCCTCACATGAGGTGAAGCAGATACATTTAATAATCCAGTCACAACTTCTTCTCCTTTACTTCTTCCGATTTGCTAAAACTTGTTTTCTGGTTCCTGCGATTACCTGGGTTAATGGCTTCTTAGCAGGACATACAAAGGAACAGCATCCACATTCGCAACACTCCATTCCATGATTTGCAACAAAGGCTTCCTCATCTCCTTGTTCTGCAATTTTTGCAAGTAATGATGGCACCACTCTTCCAGGGCAGACAGTAATACAACGACCACAGCGAATGCAATTCGATGGTTCACACTTTGCAACCTCATCCACCTTAAAGGCTAAAAGGGCAGATAATCCCTTCACCGATGGAATCTTGATGTTAGATATAGCTTTACCCATCATAGGACCGCCTGCAATTATTTTTTCTGGTTCACAATTAAAACCGCCTGCTGCCTCAATCAACTCTTCACAATTCGTCCCTAATTTTACCAGAAAGTTACCTGGTTCCTTCACGGCATCTCCAGTTACGGTAACAACTCTTTCTGTTAACGGTTTCCCTTCACGAATCGCACGATATACATTTATTACAGTATCCACATTATTTACAACACATCCTGCGTGAGCCGGAAGCATGGAAGAATCAATTTTTATTCCTGTTATTACATAAATCAACTGTCTTTCTGCACCTTGAGGATACTTTGTTTTTAAGGTTTGTACCGTAATCCGTTCCTCACCTTCTACTAAGTCTTTCAGCACTTTTATTGCCTTCGGCTTATTATCCTCAACTGCAAGAATACCTTTGGCATTTTTAAACAGTTTCAAAATAATCTTTAAACCTTCTACTAATTTCTCGGGTTCTTCTATCATTCTTCTATAATCAGATGTAATATATGGCTCGCATTCTGCGCAGTTCACAATCACATAATCAATTTCATCATCATTTTGAGGAGTAAGCTTAACATGGGTTGGAAATCCTGCACCACCCATACCAACAATACCGGCATCTTTAATCTTTGCCCGTATCACTTCTTTGGTAAGTTTTTCATCATCTAAGATAGGAGTAGCTTCCATCTCTCGATATTCCTCATCATTTTCAATCACAATAGAATTAACTTTTACACCGTTTGTTGTCATTCTAGGTTCAATACACTTTACAGTACCGGAAACACTTGAATGAATATTGGCAGACACAAAACCACCTGCCTGTGCAATCAATTGACCGACTAAAACCGAATCTCCTTTTTTTACAACCGGGGTTGCAGGTGCACCAATATGCTGACTTAAAGGATATACTAAATCCGATGTTGGTAATATTGGTTGTATTTCCTTGTCTTCGGTTAATTCTTTTCCTTCATAAGGGTGAATTCCACCTTGAAACGTAATCTTACTCATTTCCCTAACCTCTCTTTTCTTCATCAAATGTCTTTGACTAATATATTACAAAAGACTCTTAAATTCAAGTCTAATCCTCAGCAATTCACATCACATTCTGTTAATTTTTTTTATTTTTTTGCATATGGAGTATCCCAAAAAGCCAATCATCGTTCCTGCGATAATCCCACTAAAAAATAGCATTGGAAAATAATACCAGATTTTTTGATTTTCTAAAACATTGCTTGCAACAATAATCTGTCCTAAATTATGCAATATGCCACCCGATATGCTGACATACATCATAGAAATCTTGGTGTAACGCTTTAATACTGACATGCCACCAAGACTCAAAAATGCACCCGCCAGACTAAACAACACCGCAACAAAATTCCCAAATAAAAATCCTGTCAGTATAACACGTAATACCGACAGGCACCAAGCTTCTTTTGTTCCAATTTCATATAAAGCAACCATCACTACTATATTGGCAAGTCCCAGTTTTGCACCCGGAATCCAGGTTATAATCGGAAACCTTGCTTCAAAATAGCTAAAAACCATACTTAGGGACAATAGCATAGCAAGCAACGAAATTTTCTTTGTCACAATACTCCTCCTATCGCACCACTGCATCTATCTCCTGCTTTTCAGCTGATACCTCAACTATAATCTGATTTGGCATACAAATTATCGTTTCACCATTTCTACTAACTTCTCCCTGCTGAATACAGACATGGTTTTCACAAGAGGCCTCCTTCATATAAGCCTTTCTATCCCGAATCACTAAAACATTATCTCCGGGATTTCCATGAATCACAATTTCAGCCTCTACCTCTAAGGACACCTCCTGCACCAAAGTACCATTTACATAAATAAGCACCTTGTCCCCTTTCTGCCTTTGCTTTCCCATTATGACAAAGAAAAGCATTGCGAAAGAAGCAATTAATAAAATGATGATAAAAATAACATTTTGTTTTTTATGACTCATGAAATTAATCTTCTCGGAAATTAACCATTAGAGTTTTCGTATCAACATCCACCTCGGATAAAAGCTTTTTGATCTTATCCCTGTCCCATAATATCACATGATATCGTTCTGCAAGTTCTTTCGCCTTGTCCGAAAAATAAATATTAGAAATCATTAATCCCTGTCTGGTTTCATAATGTTTCATAGAACTAATCAAAGAATAAACTTCTCTGTCCGTAATTTCCGAATAACGTACTGCGCCATTCTTAATAGGGTTCTTAAAATGACGCAACCCTACTGCTAATACTTCATTTCCTTTTTTAAATAAAAGATCTACTGTATAACCCTCGTCCAACGGTTTGGTATACATCTTACACTTAAAATGTGCAAAATAATTCTGAATAATGATTTTAAAATCTTCCTTATCCAAAGTATCAATGTTGCACCCTTCTTCTGCCACCGCTTTTCCTTTAGTTTTTCCTTTACCGAATAAATCTGCAAACATAATTCCCACACATCCTATGATTAATATTTTTAAAAACAAGTTTCCTTTTCCGATATAGCGAAAGGCAATGATATAGCCTATGGTAGCTATTACCACCTTAAGTATCGACAGTATTTTATCGACGGATTTTCTCATTGCGTACAATCCCTTCATTTACAAAATCCACTACTTTAACTATACGATATTTCAAAATATATTACAAGAGAAATTTTTTCAATTTTCATTTTTCATTCATTTTGAGCATAAAAAACATATTTATTCCAACATATACCACATATACATATATCTTCTCTAATCCCAATATCACCTTAATGTTTTTCATCTTTTATTATAATCTCTTCTTTGCTTTTATAAATATGGTTTTCAGGTACTACCCCACGTACCATAGAAAGTGGATAAATGTTTGAATTTCTCCCTACTACAGTTCCGGGATTCAATACACTATTGCATCCAACTTCAACATGATCCCCAAGCATTGCACCTACCTTTTTTCTTCCTGTAGGTATCATTTCTTCTCCCTTAATAACCACTTCTGTTTTATCAGCTTTCACATTAGAGGTAACACTTCCGGCACCCATATGGGCATATGCCCCCAAAACAGAGTCCCCCACATAATTATAATGTGGAACCTGAACATGATTAAATAAAATCACATTCTTTAGTTCTGTGGAGTTACCTACAACACAACCTTCTCCTACCAAAGCATTTCCACGAATAAATGCTCCTGGTCTAACTTCAGTATCCGGTCCGATAATTAAAGGTCCACAAACACTTGCAGTTGGTGCAACTGTAGCAGTTTTCGAAATCCAGATATTATCTCCTAAGCGGTTGTATTCCTTTTCAGGTAAATTTTTTCCTATCTTTTCAATATATTCTCCAATCTTAGATAATGCTTCCCATGGATATGTAACACTTTCCAACAATTCCTTCGCAAGGGTTTCATTTAAATCATACAAATCCGAAACTTTTACTTTCATTTTTATATCCTCCTCTTCTTTTACACTTCTGTCTTCTTTTACACTTCTGTCTTCTTATCCTTATAATAAGCCGCTGCATAATCATAATATTTCGACATACTATACTGATTATTTAATTGTTTTACATATACAATTCTACGTTCCACAAAACCATTTAATTTTTCCATATACTCATTTTCTGAAACCAGACCTTCTTCCACTTGTTTTAAACCTTTTTCCCAGCTGGCAGTCAGTTTCGGATCAAGTAAAGAAGCTATAGATGAATTCACTACATCAAAAATCATTTCGCCAAGCAAGGTTGGTGTTACCACCTGAGTTTTTTTATTCAACAGTATATATTTATCTGTAATTAATTTATTAATAATTTCTGCCCTGGTAGCACTGGTTCCAATTCCGCTGCCTTTAATTTGCGCTCTTAATTCTTCATCTTCAATGAACTGTCCCGCATTTTCCATAGCAAGAATCAGGGAACCTGAAGTATAACGTTTCGGTGGTGTGGTTTCCCCTTCTTTGATTTGAAATCCTTGAATCGGTATATTAGAACCTTTTTTTAATTTCGAAAGTTCCTCCAAAAGTCCCTCCTCAAATTTCTCTTCCTCATCCTCTTTCTTTTTAATAAAAGAAAGCTTTGCAACAGGAAGATATCCTTCCTCTTTTAAAATCTTAAAATTTGAAGTAAAACATTCATTACCAATTTTAAAAGTCAAACCAATCTTTTGATATTGTGCCGGCGGATAAAAAATACTTAAAAACCTTCGCACTATCACTTCATATACATTGGCTTTTGTAGGAGAAAGCCCTTTCCATGCACCTAATCCCTGACCTGTAGGAATAATGGCATAATGATCCGATATCTGTTTATCGTTTACATACCTGGTTTTTTCCAAACCTTTATACTTCCCATTATCAAAAACATCCTTGGCAAGCTCTGAAACTGTTTCATAAGAAATCAACCCTTTTATATTTTTATGAATTTCTTTTGCTACAGCACTAGACAATACTCTGGCATCCGTTCTTGGATACGTAACCATTTTCTTTTCATACAGTTCCTGAACAATTTCCAAAGTCTCATTTGGACTGATTTTAAAGATTTTAGAACAATCATTTTGAAGTTCTGCCAGATTATATAATAATGGTGGATTCTTTTTTTCCACTTTCTTTTCTATCTGTTCAATCACAGCATTTACCGGTGGATTCTGTTCCAACGTTTCAATCAATTGCTTTGCATATTTTTCTTCTTTAAATCCATTTTCTTTATATAAATATGGAGAATTTTCAAACATAGAACCCGGAGTCACTTTCCATTCTCCGGTGATTTTAAAATCTTTTACTAAACCATCTGCCAGAACACGATAAAAAGGAACCTTTACGAAATCCCGGATTTCCCGTTCTCTCTTTACAATCATTCCTTGAACACAGGTCATAACTCTTCCCACTGCAATCACAGGACCTTTATTCAAATTCAAATACTGTCTCATGGAATATCCATATTTTAATGTCAAAAGTCTAGAAAAATTAATTCCCATTAAATAATCTATCTTTGCTCTTAGAAAAGCTGCACAGGCGAGATTATCGTACTCACTGATATCTTTTGCATTTTTGATTCCTCTTAAAATTTCTTCTTCTGTTTGCGAATCAATCCATACACGCTTTTTTATCTTTCCTTTCACACCTGCCATCATATCAACTAGCCGGTAAATATACTCTCCCTCCCGGGCAGAGTCAGTGCAAACATAAATAGTATCAATATCCTCCCTTGTCAGCAAACTTTTCACCGTATTAAACTGGTCTTTCACATTCGGAATTACTTCATATAAAAAAGTTTCCGGCAAGAAAGGTAAAGTCTTTAACTCCCATTTTTTTAAATTTTCATCATATTTTTCAGGATAACTCATAGAAATCAAATGACCTACACACCATGTAACAACGGTATTCTGCGATTCCAGATAACCATTTTTCCTTGTTGCATTTATTTTCAAAGCTTTTGCAAATTCCTGAGCTACACTTGGTTTTTCCGCAATAAATAATGATTTCAATTACTTCTTTTCTCTCCGTTTCATATAATGTTCGAGTCCTCTTTGTCTTAATTTACAAGAAGGACACTCTCCACATCCTGATCCAATTACCCCGTTATAACAAGTAAGGGTTTCTTCCCGAATCAAGTCAAATACCCCTAGTTTATCTGCAAGTTCCCATGTTTCCTCTTTATCTATCCACATAAGAGGAGTTATAATTTCAAAATGATAGTCCATAGCCAAATCCAGGGTGGTAACCAAAGATTTTATAAATACATCCCTACAGTCCGGATATCCGCTAAAATCACTTTGGGATACACCTGTAATGATATCATGAATACCATGCTGTTTTGCATAAACTGCCACAAAACTAAGAAACAACAAATTACGACCATCTACAAAACTGTTCGGTGTACCTTCCTCTGGTGCTTCCTTGTCCACTGCAATCTCTGCTCTTGTCAAAGAATTTGGAGCCAGCTGATTTAACAGGCTCAAATCCATAATATGATGCTTGATTTCGTATTTTTTACATATTGCCTTGGCACATTCTAGTTCCATAATGTGCTTTTGCCCATAATCAAATGAAACAGCAATCACTTCTTCATATCTGGCCTTTGCCCAAAATAAACAGGTAGTACTATCCTGACCACCGCTAAAAACAACTACTGCTTTTTTTTTCTCCTTCATGGTAAACCTCCATTTTTTTGTGTTGCCAATATTGTCTTATTATGATACCGAAGTCAAAAAGACAATTTTTACAATTTTCAATATCTCATGCTCTATTTACAGTCATAAATAATTTATTCTGTAATTCTGTATTTTCCTGAAATGCTCCACGGAATGTTGTAGAAAGTGTTTTTGCAGAAGTTTTCTTAATTCCCCTCGCCGTCATACAGCTATGGCTGGCCTCAATGATAACAGCAACATCCTCAGATTCAATAATTTTACTCATAATATAGGCGATATCAGAACCAATCCGTTCCTGTAATTGCAGCCTTTTCCCTACCATATCTGCAATTCTTGCAATCTTACTTAATCCTATGATTCTTTTCTTTGGTAGGTAAGCAACTGTCACCTTCATGTCATACATCAATGCCATGTGGTGTTCACAATAGCTGAAGATTTCTATGTCCTTTACCACTACCATATCTTTGGAGTCATTATAATAATCTTCTTCCTCAAAGGTCTTATCAAACATTTTTACAATATCATCATTACTATAATTCATCCCTTCAAAAACTTCTTCATACATTTTTGCCACTCTTTTCGGAGTGTCTTTTAATCCTTCTCTTTCCGGATCATCTCCTAATGCTTTTAAGATTTCTTTTATATGAAATTCTATTGCTTCTTTATCGATTGCCATATTATCCTCCTATACCCCTTTCTTTTCCGGATCCCAGATGTACTTATGCATTTGTAACTGAAGATTTATGCCATTTAATCTCTCTTTCTTCATTAATTCCACCATATCTGCAGGAGACAATTCTCCAAAAGCTGTACTAAGATATACCTTCGTAATATCTGTAAGTCGATATTGTTTTATTACAGATAGCGCCTGATAAAAGTCCTCTTCGCTTTTACATACAAATTTCACAGTATCCTTATTGGTAATATATTTGTAATTCTCTACTAACATAAAAGAATTCATTTCGCTGCCACTTAATTTATAGTCCAAGGTGAAACTTGGAGCATTTTTTTCAAACAAAAAAGAACCAATATTCACACTTCCATTTGTTTCTATTTCCACATTCAGCTCATCATCTTTTGCTAAAAGTTTTAATAATTCCCCGATTTCATTTTGCAACAGTGGTTCCCCTCCGGTAATTGTTACATTATTTATCCCTGTTGACTTCACCCATTCATAAAGTTCCTCTTTTGTTTTATATTGAAACGGAGTATTTTCCTGATTCGCCCATTTCGTATCACAATAAGTACAATTTAAATTGCATCCTTTCATACGGATAAAACAGGCAAGCTGCCCTGCTTTTTGCCCTTCCCCATTAATACTGACAAAAGTTTCCACAACTTCAAGCATCGTCTTTCTCCTATTCTTCATAACTAGCACAATTATTGGGTGTTTCATATACTGTGGCTCTCTTTACCTTATATCCCTTCCCAGCCATCTTAGAATAAAAGTATTTTGAAAAATTCTCTGCCGTAGGCCGAAATGGTACCAGAATCATTTGGAATCCTTCTTCTCTTAACGCCTTTTCAAGACTTTCCTTAAGCGTTCCTTCTTCTACAATAAAGGTATGATCTAAAGCATCCGTTTCCTTTTTCAAGTCTTTCTTTAATTTTGAGAAATCAACTAACATACCTCTTGTCTGACCCTGTTCTTCTAAATTATCTGCCGCAACTTCAATGACAACCTTCCATCGGTGTCCATGAATATTACTGCACTTTCCTTCATAACCAGACAGAAAATGAGCACTATCAAATTCTGCCCTTGTTGTTAAAATATACATATAATCCTCCGTTTCTAATTCAAAACAAAAAAGTGACATATTCCATCACTGAAAATGTCACACAAAACAAAACACAAGAAATTCCTTTTCTTATGCCCTAGTTTTGTTTTACGACAGGATGGTACAAACGAACTGTCAATCATCTGATTTTCATATTATGAGTTGGTGTCAAAAGGTATCTTGACATCATGATACCTATGAATTGCTCCGCACTTTGTGCTCGCACAATTCTAAAACAACTCATACTTACACCATGTTAGCATTTCTTTTTCTCCTTGTCAATGTGTCAATCGAAGTATGGCTTCCTGATATTTTTCCATACGCTTCTCGTCTGTCTTTGTGATGTCAGACAACCGCGAGCTATCACTATTATGTTTTAGATCAGCAAGTTTCACTTTTACTGCTATTTCACTGGATTTTATTCGCTCTAAATAATCCATGTAGTCTTCTCCTTTACCTTTTGTAAGCAGCATTATATTATGAATCACGGTTTCACTGATTCCTTCCTGCCTTAATTTTTCTGCTGAAATTTCTGTGTCTTCTATTACATCATGCAATAAAGCTACACAAATGCTTACCTCATCTTCCATTTGCTCAGCTAAATGAATAGGGTGAAATATATAAGGAATTCCTGCTTTATCTACCTGCCCATGGTGCGCTTCATATGCTATTTTCATTGCCTTTTTTATCATTGGAGTATATTTCATGTTTTCTCTCTTCTTTCTTTTTTCATATTAGGTAATTGCATAACTATAATATTTTATGTGAAAGTAATTCTTTTCCTTAAGTTATTCCTTTAAACAGCCCAAATCCACCGTAAAATCATAGCTAACAAGACAAAAGGCGCAAAGGGAAGTTCCATATGTTTCTTCTTTTTTCCGATACTTACATAGAAAAAAAGAAAGAACATAGCAGCACTTACGATTCCCAAAATATCATAACCAAGAAATAACCCCAACACAAAAACAAGTTTTACATCTCCCATACCTATCCCTGAAGGATTCAGCATTTTCATACATAAAAACATAAAAAAAACTACCAAAGCTGCTATTACATTTTCTTTCACTGGAATTTTTAAATTTGGATATAAGCAATTTAAGCCAAACATGCCTAACCGGACAAGAATCATAAAAATCAGAATCGAATTATAGATTTTTCTTTCTTTCATATCATGATATGCTATCAGAATCATAGACCCATACAATACAATAAAATTAAATATTTGAATAAAAACATCTCCCCTTAAACCATCTTTTTAAACCGAAAAACAAAACATACATATTACAAAGCACATTTCTTTCCCTATTTTTCTTTTACGAAAAGAAATGCACTTTGTATCACCATCACATTATGACAAAAAATTCTAACGTAACTTATACTTATCTACGTTCTGTTTTTCTCTTAAATTCCTAAAATCTTCTTAACAGTATCTAACATTTCTGTCTTATCACAAACAGTATCATGTAATACTTCTGCATTTCTGATATCTTCAATGGCCTGCGGAACTTTAACCTTAGCTAAAGAAGATAATTCATCTACCAATTCAAAATCTGATTTCGCATCATATGCTTCATCAATGGCGTTCATAACACTGCGTGTAAACTTAAACGGACTTGCTGTGGAAGCAATGATTGTCTTAGCGGTATCCTTGGTATCTGCAAGATATTTATCATACACTGTAGCCGCAACTGCAGTATGCGTATCTAAAATGTAACCATCTGATTCATATACCTTCTTGATCGTAGAAGCTGTTTCTGTTTCTTTTGCATAGTTTCCATAAAATTCAGCAAGTTGAGCCTTCATTTCATCTGAAATACTATATTTTCCTTCTTTTACCAGGTTCTCCATTAATTCTTTGTTTTTATTGGAATCACAACCGGCAATCTTATATATTAATCTTTCTAAGTTACTTGAGATCAAAATATCCATAGATGGAGAAGTGGTTAATATAAATTCTCTGTTTCTGTCATAGCAACCTGTACTGAAGAAATCATATAAAACCTTATTATCATTAGAAGCACAGATAAACTTAGCAACCGGAAGTCCCATTTCTTTCGCATAATAAGCTGCTAAAATGTTACCAAAGTTTCCGGTTGGAACCACAACATTGATCTTTTCGCCATCTTTAATTTCGCCCTGGGCCAATAATCTCGTATAAGCATAAACATAGTAAACAATCTGAGGTACCAGACGTCCAATATTAATGGAATTTGCTGAAGAGAACTGGTATCCTGCGGCATCCATCACTTTTGCAAGTTCCTTATCAGAAAACATATTTTTAACACCAGTCTGGGCATCATCAAAGTTTCCATGAATACCAACTACATATGTATTCGCTCCCTTTTGGGTTACCATCTGCTTTTCCTGAATTGGACTTACACCATTCTTTGGGTAAAATACTATAATTTTTGTTCCTTCTACATCAGCAAATCCTGCCAAAGCTGCCTTTCCTGTATCGCCGGAAGTAGCAGTTAAAATTACAATTTCATTTTTTATCTGATTCTTCTTTGCAGAGGTAACTAATAAATACGGAAGAATGGATAATGCCATATCCTTAAATGCAATTGTAGAACCATGGAATAATTCTAAATAATAAGCCCCTGCTGCCTTCTTTAACGGAGCAATTTCTTTTGTATCAAATTTGGAATCATATGCACTATTAATACAATGTTTTAATTCCTCTTCTGTAAAATCAGTTAATAATAACTTCATCACTTCATAAGCAACTTCCTGATAATTCATCTTAGCCAATTCAGCTAAAGAAACATCAAACTTTGGTAAGCTTGTAGGCACAAACAAACCGCCATTATCCGCTAATCCCTTTAAAATTGCCTGTGATGCAGTTACTACTTCTTCACTGTTTCTTGTACTCTTATATAATAGATCCATTTTTTTACCTTTGCATTTTCTACCTGTACTTAAAAAGCTAAAGGCAGTTACGCAATTCCTTTCTTTCGTTTACTATAATTTCTCTTTTTCAGGTAATTTATTTTATCTGATAGTAAAATTTTCTCAAATAAAAAATAATTACCCTGGAGCATTACACTCTTCGGGTAATTATATCACACCTGTTTTCAATTAACAAGTACCTTCCGACCTAAGAAGGCATAAAATTTGTTCTCAAAGGTTAACTATTTTAATTATAAAAATTATGTCCTCCATAATAAAACAGAAAATTTAAATTTCTGTCAAACCAGGAAGTATTTCCATAAACCGGACTTACAAAATATAGGGCTCCCTGGGAATTATCTTCTCCCGCCATGGCACGATTTACTGCTTCCCTAGTTCCATCCGTTACTGTTACAGAATAATATCTTCCATCAGAAATCGGTGAAAACTGATAGACACCACCTCTGTGTTGGAAAATAACCCCTTCAATGGTATTCGGAAACTGCGAACTACCTACCCGGTTTAATACTACATTTGCAACCATGAGTTTTGCTTCAATATCCTTGCCAGTGGCCTCTGCTTCTACAATACGACATAACATATCATATTCACTTTCCACAGGTGCTGAAACAACCACTTCTTTTTCCGTTTCTATCACCGGTTCCACCGGCTGGATAGCTTCTTGTTGTGTAACTACCGGCTGCGAGGCAGTCTGCTTATTATCTCCACTTTGTATGTTACTTTGGTTGCTTGATGTATCTAAAACTGCTGCAACGGCAACCACATCTGTTTCATTTTTAATGGCTTCTTCCTGTTTTAAGGCTTCTTGTTTTCTTCTTTCCTCATCCTCTGCAATGGCCTGAGCAAATGCATTCTCTATCATATTGCTTTCTGCTGCTTCTAATACTTGTCTGACAGAGGTCAAGTCACCATTAATTTCAACATTCTCTTTCGCCACAACTACAGTTTGGTGTTTCTTTTCAATTCCATCCAGCTCTCTTGACACCACAACGGCTGTGGAAACGGAAAAAGCAAATGTGCAGGTACCGATTGTAACATTTTTGATATACTTTTTAATTGCAGTTAATAAATCACTCTTCTGATGATTCATGGATTCTAATTTCATAAAAATCTTCCTCTCTTTTCGTTCAGAGAATTAACTGTAACATTTTTGTAACATTTTTAATTACTTTGTAAATTATATACGAGAAAAAGGAATATGGTCAATAGAATTTCCTATTTTCGTCATAAATCTCTATTTTTCATGAAAAGTCACCGTAATAATTATTAAAAATGCACTATTAATCCCAGGAACATATAATTTATTACACTAAGATTATATGTATTTGTTACATTTTTATTACACTTTTTATTTTTATTATTACATTTTTTTCATGGACGAATAAAGTGAGATATGATAAACTGTAACAAAATTTACCTTTAAAGAAAGGAATTAAGAAAAATGTCCGAAACTCATTCCGAAATTTCCACCGGAGTATATACCTCAGCAAAAAAAAATGGTGAAATTTATTACCGAAGTTCCGTAACCTATTCCAATAAACATATCAGCCTTGGAAGTTTTCATACATACGAATTGGCACACGCAGCATATATCCTTTCAAAAAAAATTCTTGGAGGAACTTTAACCATTCAAGAATACCCGCAGGATTCTCCCTTATCCTTTCATAAATGGGTGGTTTTAATCAATTTTCGTGACAATGGAATTTACATCAAAAATCCCATCTATGTACTTCCGAAATATTTTGTATATTATATGTCTCCTGATGAAGAATACTACTTCGATACAGATGATTTATTTTATTATTCCAATCATAAGATATTAAAAAAATCAGGCTATCTTTTTGTAAATGATTACGGAATGCAGGTAAATATTTTATCCCGATATGGTATTAAAAATTTTGCTGTAGTAGGAAGAGACTATATTTTTGCTAACGGAAACCCTAACGACTTTCGATATGGAAACATTAAAGTAATCAATCCTTACTATGGTGTGATGATGGAAGTAAAAAATGGACGTACCAGTTATAAAGCCCAGATTCACATTAATGGAAATTATATGATTGGAAGATATAAAACCATAGAAGAAGCAGCCATTGCATACAACAAAGCCATAGATATTTTGTCCCAAAAAGGATTTCAGAAAAATTTCACGAAAAATTACATCGAATCCTATACCAAAATTGAATACGCAAGAGAATATTCTAAGATACGAATATCAAAAAAAATCCGTGAATTGCAATTTTAAATTCTTCTCATCAATCATTCACCACTTTTTTGTTCCTCTCCAATAATATGCAAATCAAAATATCCGGAATGTCAAACCTCATAATTCATAACATTCCGGATATTCTTTTATCATTATCTACGATTCACACTGCAAAGTAGGCATTAGAAGGAAAAGGGTAGGTAATTTTCTGTTTTTTTATTTTTTATCTCTCAAATTTTTAATCAAAGCTGCCGTATCCAATGCCTGGACTTCCTCTTTTTCTTTTTTCTTTTTCTCTTTTTTCGGCTTTGGTTTTTCTACTTTTGTTTTATCTTTTTCGTGATTTATTTCTTCTGTTTTTTGCTTTGTTAACTCAGCTTTTGCAGTATTTTCAAACACTGTCTTTTCTTCTATTGCTTTTAATTTGCTTCCCTTTTTCTTTCGAAGCATGTCTGCAATACTTCCAAAGACAGTAATATGAAACCGACGAATCAAAATATCTACCATATAAAGAAGTAAGGCCAGTAATAAAAACAAATCTTTATAGTCTTTCCATGACTTTACCACTTCTTTCGGTTCTAAAAATATTTCATCTTCTAACCCGTATATATTACCCGATAACTCCGTTATCATATTTTTCAGCATCTCATTATTCTGATCCAGCCGGTATTCTTTCGAATACTGAACTGCAACTGCAGTATTTACATTATTAATTACCTCTTCTTCTTTATTCTTTCGTATATTTACACTGTAAATTCCAATATCAGAAACGTCCATATTTCCTTTGTATTTACCTGGTTCTACCGGCAACAATTCTACTTCTTTCGTTTCATTTGCAGCAGTCTGATAGACCATGGAAACAGAAACATTTTTATCGATTTCTTTTGTATTGTATTCTACTTCCACATAATCTGTGCCTTGATTTAAGGTAATACTATCCTCTCCCAAATCTGTTTCCGTGATGCAATAATCTGTTATGTTCTTCCACAGTGTTACATAATCCTCAAAATCTGCATAATTTTTCGTCCAATTAAATTCTCCATCACTGGTAAAAGCAACTGTTTTGCCTAAACCATATTGCCATGTGGCAAGAATCGGATCTCCTTTATGAGATTTTAATATAACGGTTGCTGTTGATTTTGCTGAAGTTGCAACATAACCGTTTAAGGCTCTTACTCCATTCGTAAACACATGATCCATAATTTTATGGTTTGAAGCAAGCACAGGCATAAATGTTTCATTCATCAAATAACTTTTTGTAGATAAAAACACTTCCTGAGCAAAGATTCGTGGCATATCATTATTTAAATCCGTATAATAATACCTGCCTCCACAAACATTTGCAAGGGACTGTAACATTCCTGTATCTGCACCACTACCAACTGCCACTGTAGATAACGTAATATTGTTATCATTTATCTTCTGAATCAATGACTGATACTGCCTATAACCATCCTGACCATCTGTAAGCAATACAATATGTTTAAAGGTAGCATCACTGTTTTCCAGACTTTGCACTGCCTGATTCAAAGCAGGAAAAATACTGGTCCCTCCTCCAATTGTAATACTTCCTATCTTTTCTTGTACTGTTTCTTTGTCGGAGGCAGAAGAAAGTTCATAAATCCACTGAAATTTGTCATCAAAGATCAACACACCCACATCATCCGTATTCCTCAGATTTTCTACCGCTTTTGAAGAAGACGTCTTTGCAAGATCCAAAGCACTGAAGGCTCCACCTAAGGAATCCTGCATACTTCCAGAATGGTCAATTACCATAACCATAGCCATTTTAGGAACTTCTCTATCATTGGTTAAATCCATATCTACCGGAAGCACTGTTTCAATGGCTGTATCCCGGTAATTTCCAAGTACATAGGAATTACTTCCACCAATACAGATAAATCCGCCTGCATAATCTTTCACATAATGCTCCAAAATATCCATAAAACCTTCCCGTAAATCATCCGCATAAACATCAAGAAAAATTACTTCTTTATATTTATTTAATTCTTGTAGCGTATTGGGTACAAATCCCGGAGTGCATACGGTAAAATCCACATTTGCACTTTTCAGTACTTCCTGGAACTGTTCACTTTGTCCGGCATAACCTTCTACTAGTAATACTTTCGCCCTATCCGTTACCTGTGCAAAAGTAACATACTCATTATTAAGTGCCAGAGTATCATCTTCCGTATCAATTCTGACTTTATAGGAAGCAATTCCGCTGTCCACTGCTGTATCAGAAAAAACAAACTGATTCTCCCCTTTTTGCAGACTTACCTCTTTACTTCCCTTTATATCTGAGCCGGAATACAAATAAATGGTTGCATTGGTTTGTTTGGTACTATAAATTGACACTGTTACATAAAAAGTATCTCCAATCTGAATCTGATTCGGAACACTTAAATCACTTACATAAACTTCTTTTTCTATTTCTGATTGAATCAAAGTCCAGTCGAATTCAATGTTATTCGCAAGTAAATTTCCTTTTAATTCACTGATTTCTCCTTCATTTTGTAACCCATCACTGATTAATACAATTCTTTTTCCACCATCTTCCGGAAACATAGAAATGGCAGTTGCAACTGCGTCCTCAATATTAGTGGCATGGGAAACCACATCTGTATTTAATGAAATGAAGTTTTTATTTGAAGTGACAAACTGCTCCACCGTAGCATCTTTTCCAAACGCCACCATACCATATTCATTTCCTTTTGGCATATTGGCAATCAGATTTTTAAGATATGTTTCCATTTCGTCCTGTTTATCCTTCAAACTATCCGACATATCCACTACAAAAATCGTGGTCATATCCTTGGATACTTTTTTCACCTGAATTTGTGCCAAAGAAGATGCCAGTAAGGTAACTACCAAAATCCGGACAATGATATATTCCCATTTTTTTCTTTTATCCTGAAACTTAAGTTTTCTGCCTGTAAGAAAGAAAAATACAGCAAACAGAGGTATCAGAAAAAAAGCATAAGGATTTAACACATCAATTACCATTTTCATCCCCTCCTACTTTGTTTTCTTATATACAAGCCACTCTAACAGCAGCAATGCTAACATAATATATATGATTTTATTTCTAAGCTGCACCATTCCTTGTGCTAACTTCACTACAAATCCGGTTTGGGCAACTTCTGTAACAGCCGGAACCACATAGGATTCTGACTCTGTTGGATAGGAAACACTAAAACTGCTTGTTTCAGTTCCATCACTTAGTTCATAAAATCCTAATTCATTGGTTTTTTCATAAGAAACATAATTTCCATTTGAAATATAATTTTCACTCACTCCTGCCGGGTTTTTAATTTCCAGATTGATATCTGCTTTTACGTTTTTTAATTCCACACTTTCAAAAGGGAAATAACTGTTCTCTGATAACATTCCTTGTTGAAGCAGATATTGTGTCATCTGGTACATTAAAATCGGAAATTCTGCCTGCAATGCAAAATCAGATTGATGGAAATCAAATCCAATCACTGCAACTTTTCTTCCATTATATTCTCCGTAATATCCGGCAGATTTTTCTCGGTTTGAAATAAAACTTTGTGCCCATGCCGGAACTTCATATAAATCCGTTTCCATCACTCCAAAAGAAAAACCATCAATATAATTTGTAATTTCTGAACTGTTTAGTTTTAAAGAAACGGAAGTCCCGCTTTCCTTACCAGAAACATATTCATTGTTTTCAGGATGAATAAATAAAATAGATTTATCTTCCGGTATATTTTCCATGCTTTTACCGTCCAGAATATATAAATCATATTCTTCCAATCCTTCTGCATTGGTTATTTCCTGGGCTTTATATACATCCAATCCTTCTACACTGGCAAGTGCTTTTTCCAAAAAGACATTTCCATCACTGATAAGCAATACTTTCGTACCCATTTGTTTTTCTAACACCAGATATCCAACATTGTCTTCCATCAGCATATCTTTCTTGCTGGATTTTACATATACTTTGTCCGAATCTGTTTCAATTCCTTCAAAATAGACTACCTCTGAACTCATGGCATCAAGGGTAAGGGTTTCCATTCCAAGGATACGTTCTGTTCCCTGCTCATACAAAGTGATATCTGTGGTAATGTTTTCTGAAGATCCGTTGGTAATTTTCGTAATTACAGTAATCTTATCATCGGTCACACCATAACTTAAATAATCCACGCTTACATTTGCTTTTTCTTTGTAAACACTATAAATATTTGATTTTTCATAAGCATTTTCAAATTTAGAGTCTGTATAATATACGATATTCGCATCCGGCTGCTGCGCCATAATGGAATTTACCAGATTTGCACTAAGACTTAAATCTCCCGAAGCATATGTGGGTTCTATCTGTTTGATTTTGCTTTTTACTGTCATGATGTTCTCTTCATTGGTTGCTAACACTATAGCCTGGTTATTACATTCAATTAAAGTTATTTTGGTGTTATCTGGAATGGTATCAAGATATTCCAATGCATCTTTCTTTGCCTGCTCTAACCGGGTATCTTCATCATAAAGTGCATTCATACTGGCACTACTGTCAATTACCATGATTAAAGATGAGGACTTTTTGCTCCCTGACAAAATAAAAGGAGACATCAGACTTAAAACAAACAAGATAATAAGCAAGATTTGCAAAACCATCAGCCATTGAAATTTTAATTTTTCCCAAGGTGTGGTCGCCTCTAAATTTTTATAAACTTCCTTCCATAGCATATTGGAGGAAATTTCAACTTTTTTTGCTTTCTGCTTTAACATGTAAATCAGTATAATGACCGGAATAAAAAGTAAAAAACAAATCGGCCACAATTTATCAAAAGACATCTTTTTCCCCCCTACTTATTTTGTATCAGGCAATGTGTTTTTTGTAATTTATCTAAAATTACTTCTTCTAATGATTCATCGGAAAATGCCAGAACATAGGAAGCCTGATATTTTTTCGCCTGTTCTTCTATATTTCGTACAAACTCTTTTCTGGTTCTCTCATACATTTTTAAAACAGATTGAGAAATAGTAACTTTAATTTCTTCCTTTGTTTCTTTATCCACATAAGAAACGGTTCCCTCTTCCTGACTTTCCAGCTCTTCTTTTGCTAAGATATGAAGAATGATAACCTGTTGCTTTTTATATCTTAAATAAGAAATCGCTTCTTCTAACCTTCTTCTGTCAAAAAAATCTGAAATTAAAACGCTGATACCAGGTTGTTTTATAGGAGTCTTTTTAATTTTTTCCAAAAAATACGTCTCTCCCTGAAACTCCACCTCTTTTAACCCATTTATAATATTGGTAAAATTATTGGTTTTTCTTGCATTTAATATGTTGTTTTCCTGTCCCGTTCCAACCAATTCTATTTTCACACGATCCATATGATGTAGCGCAAGATATGAAAATGCAGCAGTTAACTGTAATGCCATAACACTTTTTTTCTTTTCCCCAAAATCCATAGAAGCGCTAGTGTCTAGAAAAATAGTAAAAGGAATTTCCTTTTCTTCCATAAACTCCTTAATATACAGCTTTTCTGTTCTACCATATACGTTCCAGTCAATTCTTCTCAAATCATCCCCCGGAAAATATTCACGGTAATCCGAAAACTCTACAGAAGAACCCTTCGCTCCGGATTTTCTCTCTCCACTCATTCCTTGCTTGGTTCGGATATAGGAATTTAATTTCAGCGTATTCAATTTTTGAAAAAAATTTAAATCAAAAATATGTTCCATTCTTTCCTCCATTCCGAAGTTTAAACCTATTGATTATTCAAAGAACCTAAGATATCCCCCATCAGGAAACAGATCCTTTTCCTATCTTCTTTTTATTTGCTTTCTAACATAATTTTCTGAATGATTTCTTCAACGCTTACCATATCACTTAAGGCATCAAAATTAGTAATAATTCTATGTCTCAAAGCAGGAATTGCAACATAATTTACATCTTCAAAAGATACATTATATCTTCCTTCCATAAATGCTCTGGCTTTCGCTGTTTTAATAATCGCTTGTGCTGCTCTTGGACTTGCTCCGGTATCAATATATTTTTTTGCTATTTCCGGCGCACCTTCCGCATCCTTATGAGTATAAACGACTAATTTTAATGCATAATCCATAACCGGTTCTGCTACCGGCATTAATTTTATCTGCTCCCGAATGGTTAAAATCTCATCTCCATTTAGAATCGGATTGATTTCCGGCTCTTTGGGATTTAAAGTCAGATTCACAATATCCTTTAGTTCATCCATAGTTGGAAATTCTACTTTTAATTTAAGTAAGAAACGGTCTAACTGTGCTTCCGGCAACGGATAGGTACCCTCGTTTTCAATCGGGTTCTGAGTTGCTAATACCATAAAAGGCTTTGGAAGTGAGTAGGTTTCCTGACCTACCGTAACTGTTTTTTCCTGCATGGCCTCTAGTAATGCAGCCTGGGTTTTTGGAGTTGCACGGTTAATTTCATCTGCTAATACCATATTTGCAAAAATCGGTCCTCTTTGAAATTCAAAAGTATTCTGACCATCTTTTTTTACAATCAGATTGGTTCCTGTTACATCAGAAGGCATTAAATCCGGTGTAAACTGAATTCTCTTAAAATCCATCTGCAATACCTTTGAAATGGTCTTTACCAGCTGAGTTTTTCCTAAGCCAGGAACACCTTCTAGCAAAATATTACCATCGGATAAAATTGCAATCATAACCTGTCTGACAATATCTTTTTGACCAATAATCCCCTTTCCTATTTCCTCTTCACAACAATGAATTTTATCTATCATTGAATTAATTTCAGCTTTCATTTCCATTTTATATATCCTCCTTAGTCCTCATTTTTATGTTTTAGAGATTACGAAAGCACAAAGTGCATAGCAATCTGTAAGTTTCCAGGTACAAACTACATTTATCACCTGATACCTACTGATTCAATTGTTCAAAATAATCTTTTATAATTCCTTCCATACCGGATGGATATTTGGCATTTTCAATATTGGTATATGCCTGCTGTTGATATGAAGTAACGACATCTCCGTAAGAAACCATAGTTCCCTTATATCCAAGTCCATCTTTGGAATGGGTTAAATACCCTTCTCCGTCCACTTTATCTCCGGATAAATTACCATCGTCTCCTTCTTCCAAAGGTACCGCTATCATTTCTCCTTCATAGGTATTATGATCTTTTACTTCCTTCTGGCTGCCATAATTCCAGCCGCTTCCACTTCCAGAACCGCTTCCAGAACCAGTACCACTACCGGAGCCATTTCCATTACCGGAACTATTTCCACTTTCAGAACCATTTCCGCTTCCATTTCCAGAACTATTTCCACTTCCATTTTCAGAACTATTTCCACTTTCGGAACTGTTTTGGGAATTTTGATTGTTTTCTCCACTTCCTGTAGAGTTACCACCACTTCCCTGATTTTGGTTTCCTTCCTGGGATTCAGCACCAGCACTATTACTACTCTCTAATGATTCCATAATCTGGGTTACACTTGCGCCATTCATACTTTGATTTACCGCCTCCATTAGGGAAGCCACATCCATTTCACCCAATTCCCCGGAAGCCAATTTTTCTGCTAAATCCGCTAACTGCTCAGCATCCATGGTCTCAGCCATTTCAGACAACATTTCAGCTAGTTGCTCCATTTCTTCCTGAGACAAGGAAGAACTTTCCGGTAAACTATCTTTAAAAGCATCCATCATCATTTCCTGCATCTTGTACTCTGTCCGTTCCATAAGACTTTCCATTTCCTTGATACTATCCATTTCCTTTAGTTCTTCCAAAGCCTTGCTAAATTCTTCTTCTACTCCCTGTTTCAAAGAATTATCCATGGTTTCCATTTTTTCTACTTTTTCCAGAATTTCTTCAGCTTCCTCTTTTTTCTCTTCGATTAACTCATGCTTTTCCTGTAATAAATCTGCTTTCTCTTTCGCATCCGTTGGCACCATAGATAAAATTACAATCAGAAAAATACCGGTTAAAATTCCTGCATATTTTTTATATTCAGGCTGGAAGGGAAATATTTTTTTCATCTCCATTTCTCTGGAACGAGCTAGGGTATCTTCCCTTTGAAGGGCAGAAATAGCATCTTCTTTTTCTATATTCTCAAGAGCCGTTACAAAACGTTCCTGGTTTTTCGTTTTCTCATCCAATAAAAGTGCTGCACCCTTTAAATTTGTACACTTTACACACCATGCCACCATGGACAAAATCAGGAATGCAATCATAATACCTGCCATAATCCTGTTTTCGTAGTAAATTGGCAATACCAGAAGAAGGATCGAAACCACTACACACACACCTACACCGCCTAAAATGCCAAGAGTAAAATAGGAAATCCACTCCAAAAAACGAATCCGGTGTAAAGCTTGCCTGATTTTATTCAAAATTTCCTTCTTTATCTGATTCATCTTCCTCACTCCTCCACTTTCTGACGCCCTTTAAATCATTTACTTTGTTCCCTTAACAAAACTTCTTTATTTTCGTTTTTTATTTTTTTTACGCAAAGGATCAATCTTATTGGCTGCCATTTTTACAAAAAACAGACTCACGCCCAGAAGAGCCAAAATACTAGGTATCATCCAATTATTCCAAGCTTGAATTAAAACATTCTCTAGGACGGAAATATCGTAGTCAGTATAGCTTATCTCGGATTCAATAGAATAAAAAATTCCTCCGGGACCAAATACGCGGAAAAGATAATCCGTAACTAAAGCCGCCGGATTCGCCACCAGCAACACTGGAAAAACAAGACTTAAAGTTTGTTTTTCGATGCCATGACTATTCATATGATACATGTAAAATATATTTGCAACCCAATATAAAATTAATGTTCCAAAAACAAATGCCAATTCGATCACTAGGGTAACAATGATTGACGGCAATGTTTTCTTAAAAACACTAGAGCAGAATATTCCAATGGAACCTGCAAAAATTGAAATCACAAGCATAACACCCAACATGTAAATTAAGTTTACCCAACCGATACCACCAAAAAGGAAGGCTAATGAAATCATAGGCAGGGAAGAAAATACAAATAAAAACACCTGCGTAATGGCAGTTGCCAATTTACCTGCGATAATCTGGATTGGCTTCACCGGTGTTGTAAGCATAATATCCAAAGTCTGACGTTCTCTCTCTCCTGAAACAGAACTCGCTGTGATCACCGGAATCACAACATACAAAATTACCGCTTGAACACACATTAATATGGGATACACATATCCTAAAGCCTTCAAATCCAGATTTCTTCCATCCAATGCTTCAATTCTTACAATTAACAATATAACAAAGGAACATAATGCTAAAATTAAATCATAGAAAAAGATAGCAACCGGCATCTTAATACTTCTTGATCCAATGGTTAATTCCTTTTTTAATATTGGATTTATTTTCATCTACTTTTCCTCCTCTGCTGTTACTTCAATAAATAATGTTTCCAGATTTCCTTCTTCTCTATGAATCCCTCGAATTGGAATCTGTCTTTCCACAAATACCTTCATTAATTCATAGATATCAAAATCATCTCCATCAAAGGATAAAATCAAACTATTATCACGAATGGATAAATTCTTAACTTTAGGATTTTCCTTCATGAACAAAATTGCCTCTTCTTTCTTATCAATCACATCAATCCTTAATGGATTTGCATTTTTGGCCTGTTCTAATATTTCATCCACCTGTCCATGCAAAATCAGTTTTCCTTTTTTCATAATCCCGACACTACTACACATTTCTGCCAATTCCGGAAGTATATGAGAACTGATAATAATGGTTTTCCCCATTTCCTTTAAATTCTTTAAGATTTCTTTCATTTCAAATCTTGCTCTTGGATCAAGGCCGGATGCCGGTTCGTCAAGAATCAACAGATCCGGATTATGAACCAGACTTCTGGCAAGACATAATCTTTGTTTCATACCTCTTGACAAACCATCTACATAAGAATCTGTTTTATCTGACAAATTTACAAGTTCCATCAGTCCTAAACAGGTTTCTCTCGCTGCTTTTCCCTCCAATCCATACATAGATGCATAAAATTCCATATATTCCATTGCTTTCAGATTATCATATACACCAAAGAAATCCGGTACATATCCAATCTTTCTTTTCAAACTTTGGGCATCTTTTAGTGCATCCACGTCATTGATAAACACCTTTCCCGAGGAAGGATTTAATAATCCACAAACAATCTTCATGGTAGTAGTTTTTCCGGCACCATTAGGACCTACAAAACCGAAAATTTCACCTTTTTCTATCTCCAAATCTAAATGATCCAATGCTAAAAATCTACCATAATATTTCGTTAATCCATCAATTTTCAACATTATTTTCTCCTCCAAACACATAAATATATGGAACTCCATAGAGCGAAGTATACCGTTCCAGCTCTCCTTCGGCTACAAATCTGGCTCGAATTTCACCATTCGCCGAAATATAGTTATCTAATTCAACAATATCACTATCTTCAAACACTAAATCAAAATCTCCGGTATTTACATTATAGAAATACACCTGTGCCGCTGTAAGGTAATCTATAGCCCGGCTTCCTTTGTTCAGGGCATACTGTATTTCACCAAGACTTTTCACATTATACGTTACTTCAAGTATGTCACTATATAATTCTCCATCATTCGCATCATAATCACCATCGTAACTGTTAAGATATTCATCCAGATTATACTCTGTCCTTATACCAATTTCCTCATTATTTATTTCCTGGGTATAAATAGCAGCATTGAATTCTTTAAAATCTTCATTATCGATTAAGTCTACTTCATAATTTTTAACAATACCAAGAACTAAATTTTCGGAAGTAATATTCTGTGACAGAGCAGAATTATAATACTCATTGCATATTCCATAAGAAAGATCCTGAAGGGCATTCATTTTGTTATCTTCATATTTATCCCCGGAATCATATTCTTCGTAAAAACCATAGCCACCTTCCATTTCAGAGAAGTTCTTTGTTTCCCCTTTCTTTAAATCACCAATATAATAGGAAACACCATTTAACCTTACAACCACGCAAAGTAAGTCATAATCCGTGTTATTGGTAACTGTTCCCTTATATAACAAACCTTCTTCTTCCACAAAAACATCTATATTTTCTTCTGTAGTTTCTGTTTGAGATGCCTGCATATATTTATATTCAAACACTTTAGCATTATCCACCTTTAGAGAATACCCATCTGCATCTTCTTTTAATGTATAATTCACACTGGTTCTTATATCTTTGGTATCATTATAAGATACATAATCATTATCTGAATCAGCTATCATACTGGTAATGTTACTGTTAAAATTAAGTTCATAACCTTTTTTATCAGGAGTAGTCAACGCAATAAATGAATTTGAAGTTTTCTGATTTCCGTTTAAACTTACTAAAGTTACACTGGATTCGATTGGTTTAGTAACTCTTGAACTTCTGCTTACCACCATAACCACTAAAGTGAAAACCAAAGACCATGCCGGAATTACAATCCAGATATATTCTCTTTTATCTTTTTTCTTTAATATCAGATAGGTAATAAAGGTCGCCAATACAATATACACTATAAATAAAAGCAGATATGCCACTGCATCGGGAACTTCGATGTCATTTAAAATACTCTGAACATTACGAAGCTCATAATTACTATAGTAGTAACCATACGCTTGATCCAAAGTATCTATTATTCTTTGACTATAAGTATTCAATGTAGTAGCACCTATAATCGCTTTTTTCATGGAAGCAGTCATATTCTCCTCTGTGAAAGAAAATGGATAAACAAACGCATATCCGCTACCATATTCCCTCACCACACAAGAAGAATCCACCACATTACTGTCATAATAATATGCAACATCTATATCTACATCTAACTCACTGCAGGTTACTGTTCCATAGACATCCTCTTCTCCAAGAAATGTTCCACATATACTATTTTCATAATCACTGATTCCAAATTCCGTTAAATGAATCTCCTGCTCTATCGTGGTTCCATTAAACTGAATTCCAAAATCTGTTCCATCAAATCCGGATAAGGTATCTACCGCATTAGCACCTGTTCCAACCAATAACATACCTCCACTATTTAACCACTGTAACAAAACATTCATTTGTTCTTCGCTTAATTTATCCGTATAGAATTGATCGATAAAAAGAAAATCAAATTCATCCATTGCATTTTTATCTTCGGGAAATGTCGTCTCGTCCAATCCGGTAATTGTAAAATTTACACGTTCTCCCCATAATTCAAGCTGAAACGCGCTTCCTTCATTTAAAAAGGAAAAATTACTAAAATCATCTGTAAGAATCCCCATGGTCATTCCCATACCAGACTGCATCAAAGTAATGGAGTCTTCCCGATCATAAACTACATTCCCTTTTTCATCAATTAATTCATACCAGAGTTTTCCTGTATGTTCATAATCATAACCAACTTCAAATACAATTTCCTTGCTCTTTCCTTTTTCTATGGAAACCGGTTTTTCATATGCCGTAGAAGCATAAGTACTCCACTCAGTATTACCCACATACAGCTTTATGGTTCCATTAAAATCCTCTTTATAGCTGTCTATCTTTAATGATAAAGAAAGAGTTCCGTCTGCGTTATATTTTCCATCTGTAGTATTTTGAATGTTATAATCCGCATCTTTCTTTTTATCATCCTCCGCCATTACAACTGTCCCATTCAAAGTCAGAATTAACAGCATCATGAAAATGCTGATTAATTTCTGTTTCCATTTTTTTATCTTCATTTTTATACCCGTGCATTTTGCAAGTCTTTCTTACGAAACTGCCCAAATTGAATAGGTTGAAAAACCGGGCAATTTGCACTTTTCCTTTCTTTTATTCGTTTTTTTTAACCTGCTTCTCTATCTTTTCATCTATTTTAAGGAATGTAATTAAAAATTCTGTTCCCTCCTCACCACTTGTGACCTCCACACTAGCTTCATGTAATTCAAAAATACTTTTCGCAATTGCCAGTCCTAAACCGGTTCCACCGGTTTTTTCACTTCTGGATTGCTCCACTCTGAAGAAACGATCAAAGATTTTATCTATATCTTCTTTTGGTATGATTTGTCCAAAATTAATAATGGAAATCTTGATCTGTGATTTTACCTCTTTCATGGTTATAATAATTTGTTTTCCATCTGCCCCATACTTTACAGCATTGTTTAAAATATTACCGATTGCTCTCGCTAATAAGTCTCCGTCTGCATCAATAAAAATGCTTTTCGTGGGAAAGTTTGTACATACTTCGATTTGATTCTCATAAAAAGAAGGATAAAACTCCTCTACAATCTGCTCCATGAATTTTGTAATATCCAGTTTTATTTTCTTTGGAATCATTTGATTTTTAGAATATCTGGTATAATCAAATAATTCTTCAATCAATTTTTTCAGCTGCAATGATTTCTTATTTACAATGGTTAAATATTTCACCTTTTCTTCCATAGAAATTTCCTGGTTATATAAAATCAAGTCAAGATAACCTAATATAGAAGTAAGAGGTGTTCTTAAGTCATGAGCTACACTGGTAATTAAATCATCCTTTTCCTGCTCTAAACGCTTCTGTTTCTCCATCATGGCTTTTATTTCATCTGACATTTCCAACACAGAACGAGCCAAAACAGATACTTCATCATTTCCATCCAAATCAAGTGTAATATCAAAATTTCCTTCCTTCATCTGCTCTACACTCTTGGAAATACTTCTAAGACCATCTACCATTTTTCTAGAAATCAACAGATAATATAGTGCAAAGAAAATAATCACAAAAACAAATGAAAAAATCATATCCATATACATTTTTTCTGATAAAAATGGCTTATTTAAAATTTCTTTTAGATGTTCTGATTCAAAAATATGATCCTTATAAATGCTGTCAATTAGTACTTTTTCTCTGATGCGCAACCCAATTAACATAACTGCTGCCATGGTAATAATGGCTAAAATAACACTAACCAAGGCATACAAGAGCATCTTTAACCTGATAGATTGATAATTATTCGTCTTCAACTTTGTAACCTACCCCCCATACCGTTTTTAATATTTGGGGATTCTTGGTATCCGGTTCAATTTTTTCTCTTAATCGTCGAATATGTACCATGACAGTATTTCCGACTTCGTAAGACTTTTCCTTCCAAACCTGTTCAAAGATTTCTTCGGTGCTAAATACCTTGCCGGGATTCGACGCCAGCAGATAGAAAATATCAAACTCAATCGGTGTTAACTTCACTGGTTCATCGTAACGATACACCGTATGATTCTGCTTATTTAAACGATATTCTTTGATTACAATTTCATCATTATCTTCCTGTCTGGCTCCAAGGTTAATATTTACATATCTTTTTAGCTGTGATTTTACCCTGGCTATCAGTTCCAGAGGATGAAATGGTTTGGTTACATAATCATCTGCTCCCATTCCAAAGCCGTTTATCTTGTCCATATCCTCTGATTTCGCACTTAAAAGAATTACAGGAATATTATTATTCTTCCGGATTCTGGTTAATACAGAAAGCCCGTCCATCTCCGGCATCATAATATCCAAAATAATAAGCTTAATATCTTGACGACTTTCTAACGTTTTTAAACATTTCACTCCATTGTCTGCAGTCAAAACCTGAAAACCATCGTTTTCCAAATAAATTTTAATCAAATCCGCAATTTCTTTATCATCATCCACAACTAATATGGTTGTATCATTCATGTCTCCCATCCTTTCCATCAAACTAGCATCATATTACCATAATTTACATGTTTAATCTTTAAGAAAATCTTACGTTTCTTTTAAAATAATCCGCTCACCCCTTAATCAAACAGTAAGTTTTTACCTATGTTTTGTTCCAATATAGTAAAAGGACCGCCACATTAAGTAAAATTACACAAGATAAAATGGAATTAATGTATTTTAATATCCACTATATTTTGTTGAAATCTTCTTAGTGCGACAGTCCTTTTATATTACCTAACTGTTCATTTTTCATCCAATAATACAATTTCACTTTGAATCAGTTTCATTTTTTCCTTATATGAGCCGGACGATAAGCCGGGTTATGTCGTGAATGATCATCTATCTAGACCTGCTGTTGCCAACAGGCTCAAGCGACCTACCTCAAGGCACGACGGGCAGCCGTATCGCCTTTCTTTCGGTCTTGCTTCGAGTGGGGTTTACAGAGCCTGCCTTGTTACCAAGACAGCGGTGAGCTCTTACCTCGCCTTTCCACCCTTACCAGTAAAATCACTGGCGGTTTATTTCTGTTGCACTAGCCTGGGAGTCGCCTCCACCGGACGTTATCCGGCACCCTGCCCTATGAAGCCCGGACTTTCCTCACCTGCAACCTTTCGGTTTCGCAGCCGCGATCATTTATCCGACTCAAATTCAACCTGTTTAAGTATCTTATATTTTTCTCAATTTGTCAAACTGTTTTTTTGTACAGATCTTAATATCATAGTTCATCATTATATTTACGTACAAATAATAAGTATCCCCATTAAAATCCGAACTATTTTGCTATACCCTAAAACAGCTTCCACCAATGAATTCTCTTAAAATAGAATTATTAGGTATTAAATCACTAGAAGTTCCTAGGAAATAATCCAGGAATTTCAGAATCCTTTTCGCCTCAAAATACTCTTCACAATCCTTTGGAATTGAAAAAAGAATTGGCTCTGCATATTGTTTTAAAATGCATAACTCATAAATCAATGCCGAATTAAACATTGCATCCGCATTTTCCTGAAATGGGAAAATATATCTTTCTTCCCCACGACGAACCGATTCCCACATATTAATGGTCTTCCTTGCAGTAGTTCCTCTGGTTCTTGCATCTCTTACCATTCTTCGAATCAGCCTTCCATCTGTAGTTGGAATACGGTTATGTTCATCCACATTCAATTGTGTTAACGCACTGATATAGATACGATATTTACTATCATTGGTCAGCTTTTCAGTTAAGCGGTTATTTAATCCATGAATTCCTTCAATTACCAAAATATCTTCTGCACCAATTTTTAAGAAATCTCCCTTATATTCCTGCTTTCCGGTGACAAAATTAAACGTAGGCATCTGCACTGTTTTTCCTGCCAGTAAATCCAACATATCATAATTGAATTTCTCAAGGTCAATGGCCTCAATGTCTTCATAATTTATTTTTCCAAATTCATCCAAAGGTGTTTTTTCTCTATCCAAAAAATAATTATCCACCGCAATCGGATGTGGATTTCTTCCCAAAACCCGAAGTTGTATACTTAAACGATGGGAAAATGAAGTCTTTCCAGAAGAAGAAGGCCCTGCAATTAACACGATTCTTTTCTTTGTTTTACAGATGTCTTCTGCAATTTCTGCAATCTTTTTTTCCTGTAATGCCTCCTGAACTAAAATCAAATCATTAAACTTCCCATTAGCAATTGCATCATTTAATGCACCTACCGTATCAACTTCCAACATCTTTGACCAGTTTTCGGATTGTTTTAACACCGAAAACAACTTACGTTGTGGTTTAAATTCAGGAATGACTTTTGGTTCCTCCTTGGTTGGCATCTGAAGAACAAAACCACCTTCATATAAATACAGCTCATAATATTTAATATATCCTGTACTAGGCACCATATAGCCATAATAATAATCCTGATAATCTTCAATTTTATAAATATTAGCCTTAGAAACCCGGCGATATTTAAACAAATTTTCTTTATCAAACATTTTGTTTTTCGCAAATACACTAATTGCCTCATCCGTACCTAAAATTTCCTTTTCAATTGGAATATCCAAGGCCACCAATTCATCCATTCTTGCCTTAACCTTTGCCAAAACATCCTTGGTAAGAGTAATTTTTTTATCCAGAACTTCACAATAATAACCTTTGCTGATAGAGTACATCACCCGGATTTGAATATCCAGGTTTTTATCAAAGACATCATAAAATGCTTTTAGCATAAGTAAAGTGGCACTTCTACGATAAGTCAAATTTCCCGTATTGGTATCCGTGCCAATAAATTCAATTTTAGCATCTTCCTCCACTTCTTTCGTAAGCTCACAAAGTCTTCCATTCATATAGGCTAGTACAATATCGCCCTTAATTTCTAAATTCATTTGATTTTTCACATCTAATAAAGTCTGATGTGGTAACACTGTTATTTCTTTTTCCTCTACCATTACCTTCATAGCTACACCCAATACAATGAATCATTAAAAATATTCATTGATTTCCTTTCCCAATATTTTTAATAAAGTTTTATATTCA
>JBGVLX010000030.1:0-26019 GCA_045124495.1 Lachnospiraceae bacterium | reverse complement strand
TATGAAATGTCATAAATTTTACGGATTAGAGGAAGTGTATCAGGGAGAAGGAGTACCAAAGTGTGAATGTGGAGGAATGATAAAACCGGATGTGGTTTTATATGAAGAAGGACTGAATCAGGATACCTTAAACGGGGCAGTAAAGCATATCAGACAGGCAGATACCCTGATCATTGGTGGTACTTCCCTTACGGTATATCCGGCTGCAGGTTTAATTGAATATTTTCAAGGTAAGAATCTGGTTCTGATTAACCGGGATGTTACCCCTATGAATTCTATGGCAAACCTTGTGATCAATGACAGCATAGGAAAAGTGTTAGGAGAGGCAGTGGATGTTCGGAAATAAATCAAAGAAAAAGGTTCAAAAAGAAGTGGAAGATCTATTCCGTGAAATACAAATCAATCTGGAAAATAACTATAAAGACCTGGCAATTTCCGCCAGAAAAGAAGCTGAAATCCGATTAGAAGAAATGCGAAAGAACAATGAATTATCAGAAAAAGAATACCAGAAATGGAAGAAAATACTGGATGAATACACACAAAAAATGAAAGGGTACCATCATTAGCAAGGGTCAGCAGACTTTAGAGAATATTAGCTTACCAAAAAACTATGATAAGAAAAAACGGACAATAAGTTCGTTTTTTTCTTTTGAAGTGAATCAAAAGAAATTTGCATTTTATTGTGGTAGAAAATTATTTTTTGTGTTATAATATTTAGTAACAATTGCCAAGCGTATTATGTGAAATTTATCGACACATTGGCAGTATGCATTAAAAAATGCCGGAATCGATAATTTTTTTGTTGATTTTTATAGTTTGACTGATTGTGGAGAGAGCGTTAAAATTGACAAAATACCGAATCGGAAAAAGATATGGAGGTATGCATATGAAAGATGAAAACACACAAAATAAGGTGCAGCGAAAATACAACGATGCGGCGAATCGCCATGGGAAAGTAAATCAGACTGCCATGATAAGTTTAACGTTTATTGAATTGTTGCTTATTCTGGCATTGGTGATTCAGACTTTTGCGGTTAAGACGAACTTTGGAAAATTAGGAATCTTTCCTTTGATTGTGCTGATTGTTGGTGCTATTGTAAACTGGGTTGTTTACCGGAAAAACAAAAAAAGTACAAAATTAAAATATTTCATGTTAAGTACGTTCTTTGTTGGATGGTTTTTCCTTATGGTAGCCGGAACCAACGTAATGGTAAGTTTTTATATTTATCCATTGGTAGTTGCCACGATTTTATATTATGATAAAAAATTTGAGAGAATCACCTTTTATATGGTTTGGGTAACCACTATATTAAGATTTATCGTGTGGGGTTCTAAGGGATTGTTATTTGGTGGAGATAATACATATTTTATCAGTTTGATCGTTCATATGGAAATTATCCTTGTAATACATACGATAGCTAAACTTTCCATTAAATTTAGTGATGATATGATTAATTCTGTAAAGGATGAGCAGGATATCCAAAGCAACATGTTAAAGGATATGCTTATAATTTCAAAAGAAGTTCAAAAAGGCGTGTCTGAGACCAATGAACTGATTGAGAATGTACAGAGTGATTCTGATATCGTACATAGTGCCATTGCAGATATTTCTGACAGAACACAGAAAACTGTGGAGAGTGTACAGGAACAGACCAGAATGACCGAAAGCATTAATGAAGATATTGAAGAAACAGCCGAAAATGCTAAGATTATGGTTGAGGCAGCTACTTCTTCAGCAGAATTGTTGGAGAAAAATATGAAGATTGTAGACTCTATTCGAAATGATGCAGTAGTGATGAATGAGACCAATTCAAAAGTAGTCATTTCTATGGATGAACTGCAGAAAAAGGCGAAGGAAGTACAAGAAATTACAGAGGTTATCTTTAATATTTCCAGCCAGACGAATTTGCTGGCATTAAATGCCTCCATTGAAAGTGCCAGAGCTGGTGAAGCCGGAAGAGGCTTTTCTGTAGTAGCGGATCAGATTCGAAATTTGGCGGAAGAAACCAGACAATCTACAGAGCGAATTGCTAATATAGTTGAGGAATTAAACAAGAATGCTCAGGAAGCTTCCGAAATTGTGCAAAGTTCAATTAATGCCATGAACCAGCAGAATAAAAAGGTTGCAGATGCCTCAGATGGATTTAGTGCGGTACAAAAAAATATTACTACACTGAACCAACGTGTTGAAGATATTAATGCAAAGATTGAGAATCTGGTGCATTCCAACGATACTATTATCGAAAATATTAATCAGTTGTCCGATAGTAGTGAAGCGGTTTCTGAAAGTGCAAAAGATGTGGAAAACAGAAGTTTACAGAATCAGAAACAAACAGAGCAGGCAAAGAGATTACTGAATGAAGTAAATGAACTGGTGCAACAGTTTGAGAAATACCAGAAATAAAACGAGCCGGAAGAACAATCGGTGAAGTAAATAGAAGTAGGACAGGTGACATGGAAATATGTCACCTGTTTTTTTGCTTCCTTTTTACAAAAAAAGAGCTATCCTATGAATGAAAATTTCAAATAAGATAGCTCCTATGTATATCAGAAATATTTAGATTGCGTTATGCATTTGCTGATTCGCAAAGTTCTTTTAACATCTTAGGAAGTTCTGTTTCCATATTTTCATCGGAGAACTGACAGGTTCCCACAGCTTTATGTCCACCACCATTGTATTTTAACATAAGGCTTCCAACGTCAATATCGCAGGTTCGGTTAAGAATGCTGTAACCAACCGCTGCAGAACAACCAATACCACCACGTCCGCTTACAATCCACGCAGAAATGTTCTGTTCCGGATATAAACTGTAAATCATAAAACGGTTACCGGTGTAAATTGGGTCAACACCACGTAAATCTGAAATGATAACATTTCCTTCTACGCGGGTATATTTTCGAACCATTTCCACAAAGTTTTTTGTCTGTTCGTTATATACCTGAATTCTTTCCTTTACATCGCTGAGTTCAAGAATTTCTTCTGTAGTCATAGTACGGCAGGCATCCATTAACTTTTCCATTAATTGATAGTTCGAAATGGTAAATTGTCTCCAACGGCCAAGTCCTGTTCTAGGATCCATAAGGAATCCGATTAAAATCCACCCCGTAGGATTCATGATTTCATCTAAGGTAAGATTACCGGAGTCTACTTTATCCACCGCTTCCATCATATCATCGAATTGAGGAAAGCGTTCTTTTCCACCATAATATTCATAAATAATGCGGGCACAAGATGGAGTAATACGACTTTCTCCTTTGTATTTTCCCTTTAATTCGTTACGTTCGTGTTCGCTAGAATGGTGGTCAAACCAAAGTCCACATCCCGGAACATAAGGAACATTCGCCAGGCAGTCATTTTCATCCACAGGAATCAAACCATCCTGAAGATCTTTAGGGTGCGCAAATTTCCAAGAATCAATAATGCCTGCCTCTTTTAAAAGAGCCCCACAGGCAAGTCCGTCAAAATCGGAACGGGTCACTAATCTCATAATATTCTTCCTTTCATAAATGATATGTATTATCAAAGACAAAATCACGCCTCTGAACTTTAAAGGCTACATAAGCATACAAATATTTATGGACCGTTTCAGAAACGATTCTGTCACTCTGAATCGTAGGAGTACAAAGTGCCAAGCAATTTGTAGGTATCATGTGGTCAAAGTACCTTTTGATCACAACATCAACATATTTTAGTATGTAAAATTATACCATAAATCAGATAAAAATACAATCTTATTTTCTGTATGTGGGAATCTTGCTACTGTACACCTGAGAGCAGTAATGGTATTCTGACAATCTAGTTAAATATTGCCCTTAGGAAAGATTTATAGTATAATTCCGTTATTGTTCAAATGATAATTTTAACCCGGAGGAAAATAAGATGAATATAAGAAGGGCAAAACGAAAAGATTTAAATCGAATTAATGATTTATTATTACAGGTATGCATGGTGCATCATAAAGGACGACCGGATTTGTTTCGATTTGGAGCAAAAAAATATACAAATGAAGAATTAGAGGAGATTTTAGAAGATGAGGAAAGACCGGTATTCGTGGCTGTAGATGAAAACGACTATGTATTAGGATACGCATTTTGTATCTTTCAACAACATAAGGAGAACGCTGTTTTAACAGACGTTAAGACTTTGTACATTGATGATTTATGTGTGGATGAGAGGAAAAGGGGAAGGCATATCGGAAAAACGCTGTATGATGCAGTGATTGCTTTTGCAAAAGAGCAGGAATGCTATAACGTCACCTTAAATGTCTGGAGTTTAAATGAAAATGCGATGAAATTTTATCAGTCCTGTGGAATGATTCCTCAAAAAATAGGAATGGAAACTTTATTGTAATCGACATATTTCATAAATTTCCTCTTTACTTCTAAAATAAAAAGAATTATACTATAACGTGCTGGATAAAAATTTAGCCAAGATTGTTTCAATGTGGCTCGTACACCTGCTAGTGGTGACTTGCAGGATATGCCGTGAATGATTGAGGCTCTTAGTAAAGAGGTTTAAAATGTATATAGATAGGGGAAGAAAGAATAGAAAAAGCAACATTACAAATGTGATTTTTTTGCTCATAGCTTTGGCAGTTGCATTTATACTTGGCGTATTTATGGGCAGAATAGGGTATGAGAAGAAAGAGAAAGAACAGTCTAAAAGCAGGAATTCTTCGGAGGATACACTGACAGAAGATATTTCATCGGAACATATTTCATCTGAGGAACAATCAACAGATACTGTTTCGACAGAAGATAGCTCAGCAGAAACAATACAAAATACGGAGGAAAATTCATCTACAGAGAACAGCACGGATGAGCTTCCGGATGATATGGTAAATACAGGATATATGGAAGATTTTAGTGATGCGGTTTTTATCGGAGATTCCAGAACCCAGGCATTTATGATAGGGGCGGGACTTGGAAATTCCCATTTTTATTGTGAAAAGGGAATTAATGTTTCTAGTGCCATGACCGATGCAGTGTTCACGTTACCAGATGGAAATAAGGGAAATCTTAGAGATGCCTTAAGTGGGCAACAGTTTACACGGGTTTATGTAATGTTTGGAGCGAATGAATTAGGTTGGCCGGATCCAAAGGAATTTGGTGCGAAATATTCTGAGGTGATACGTATCATACAGGAACTTCAGCCACAGGCAAAAATATATGTGCAAAGCATATTGCCGGTTTCTAAGGATAGAACTGCCTGGGGAGATTATGTAAATAATGTACAGATTGCAACGTTTAATGAGGTTATCTTCCAGATGACAGTAGATACTGGCACAACTTTTCTGCCGGTAGGTGCAGCGTTGGCGGATGAAACCGGTTGTTTGCCAGAAGATGCCAGTGTAGATGGAGTGCATCCGAATCAGACTTATTGTATGAGATGGCTGGAATATTTAAGACAGAATCCATAAAAAGAGTAATAAGAAAGAGTAATAAGAAAGAGGATTAACGACAAAGCCTGTTTTTGGTAAAAAGGGCAAAAGAAGATATAGGTGACTGCGAAACTACAATATTTTATGTGAAAGTGATTCAAAAGCAACAAAACAATGCAGGCACGCTTTCGTTGCGTTCGGCTCGTAGCGGTACTAAATTCGCGACAAGTCGCTCATTAAGTACCGACGGCCGAATAAGCGCCTGCTTATGTATTTGTTTCTTTTGAATCACTTAATATAAGTTTTGGTAGTTTCGCAATTGCCTAAAAAGAAGATAGTAAGAAAGGAAAAAATTACAGATTATGAAAAAGAAAATAGCAGCAATGATGTTTTTAATAATGTTAGGTACTTTAGCCGGCTGTTCCAAAGAAAAAAAAGAGGACAGAGTGATTGATGTGCATACTATGGCGCAAAGTTTATTAAATGATATTACTTACGAAGATCAGTTAACTAAGGTGGAAGGAAATATGTTCCAGATGATATATGGAATTTCGCAGGAGGATATTGAGGAATACGAAGCCTATGTAAGTACAGGTGCTACAGCGGAAGAAATCGCTGTCATTAAGGCAAAGGACGAAGCCACCGCCGAATCCATGGAAGAAAAACTTACAGATCGTGTAGAAGCACAAAAAAATAGTTTTGCAAATTATATTCCAAAAGAAGTTGAGAAATTAGAGGAAGCAGTGGTATATCAGGAAGGAGTATATGTCATTTTATCTATCAGCAATGATGATGAAAAGGCAGAAGAAATCATTAGTGGGAAATAAGTCACCCAAATGTGAGTGATATAAAAACAAAAAAGCAATCAGTAAGGAATGTGGTAAAGATTCCTCTGATTGCTTTTTTTGATAAAAATTCTTGTGGCAACAAAGAAGACAAGAGAGATTTTTAAGGATTAAGAAAAATATTTTTCCTTTATAATATCTACAGGCATTTCCTTTCCTGTCCAGATTTCAAAGGCTTTTGCCCCTTGATATAAAAGCATATAAAGACCGTTAAAGGTTTTTAAACCCCGCTCCCTTGCAAGACGAAGGAACTTCGTTTCTCTAGGATTATAAATTACATCTGAAACAATCAAATCATCTGGGAAATAATTCATATCATCTATAATACAATTATCTACATTTGGAGCCATTCCCACACTGGTACCGTTCGTAAGAATCTGGCTTTCACAAATGCTTTTCGCTAATTCTGTTTTATCCGCTAAGTCAAATAATTGTGCTTTACAGTCTGTATTTTTATTAATGGTAGCTACCAGTTGTTCTGCGCGATTCCAAAAGGCATCCTTAATGGAAAAGATGTTAATTTCTTTTACTCCATCTAAAGCAGCCTGAACACAGATGGCAGTTGCTGCTCCACCGGCACCAAGCAAGGTCATCTTTTTGCCAATGATGTCGTGTCCGGCATCTTTTACGGCCTGCATATACCCCATACCATCCGTATTATAGCCGGTAAGGACTCCATCTTCGTTTAAAACGGTATTTACTGCGCCAATCATTTTGGCAGCAGGACTTAAGTGGTCAACCAGCTCGCACATTAGGTTTTTATCCGGCATGGTACAGTTAAAACCACGAATTCCAATGGCTTTTAAACCATCCACTGCAGTTTTTAAGGTTTCGGTGCCAACATCAAAACAAAGATAAACATAATCAAGTCCCAGTTGGGAAAATGCCTCATTATGCATCATTGGTGAAATGCTATGGGAAACAGGGGTGCCTAAAAGTCCTGTTAATTTAGTATGTCCGGTAATAGGTATCATAATAAAATATCCTTTCGCTTCTTATGTGATTTTTTAACATCATAATAAAACGAAATCCTTTTGTTGTCAATCGGGAGGTTGCAAAAACATATGGGAAAAGTTATAATGAGATAATTGTATGATAAGAAAGGAATGACACCATGAAGACAGTAAAAGTCAAAAATATAACCTTAGGGGAAGGAATGCCGAAAATATGTGTTTCTCTTGTGGCAGATACTTTAGAACAGGTAGAAAAACAAATGGAGATTCTTAGGGATTTACCCCATGATATCATAGAAGTCCGCCTGGATTATCTGGAGAGTCTGAAAAAGGATTTTTTACAAAAGGTATTTGGAATCATTCGAGATATGGAAACAGATACGGCAGTGCTTGCTACCTTCAGGACCAAGGCAGAAGGTGGAGAACGGGAAATTTCTGCAGTGGAATATGAAAATCTGTACACATGGATTTTGGAAGAAAAAATAGTGGATGCCATTGATGTAGAATTATTTATGGGTGATGAAGTGTGCAAAAGATTAGTTAAGAAGGCAAAAGAACAAAGTATTTGTACGATTTTTTCAAATCATGACTTTCATAAGACACCAGAGCAGGAAGAAATGAAACAACGCTTGAGAAAGATGAAAGAACTTGGTGCAGATGTTGTTAAGATTGCTGTTATGCCTGATTCCATGGAAGATGTGTATCGCCTGTTGAGTATTACAACAGAAATGAAAGAAGAACTTAAGTCCCCGGTAATTACCATGTCCATGGGAAAGAAAGGAATGATAAGCCGTCTGATGGGAGAAAGTACCGGTTCTTGTCTGACCTTTGGTTCCGGAAAGAAGGCATCCGCTCCAGGGCAAATCAGTGCAGATAAACTAAAAGAAATCTTAGAAATGATACATAACCAGCTGGCATAATACCAGGGCAGGAGTTGGCATAAAAAAAGGGGTTGTTTCAGAAAGAAAAATAACACAAAATAGCAACGTGAAAAGCGTTTTATTTTGAAGAAATTTTTCTTAGTGTAACAACCCCTTAACTTAGCCTGAATCATTCATGGCTTTCATCATGGTTCAAAGTTAAATCGGCTCATAGCAGCAACAGCAAGATGGAAAAAGGACAACGCAAGCCGGTTGTATCAGTATTTCTATACTGATTCACGGTCTGTAGTGTTGATATATTCGCGATGCTTTCCAACATACTTATAGGCCGGACGAATGATTTTACCCTTATTTACAGACTCCTCAATTCTATGGGCACACCAGCCGGAGATACGGGAGATGGCGAAGAGAGGCGTAAATAATTCTTCCGGAAGCCCTAACATGGAGTAAACCAGACCACTGTAGAAATCAACGTTGGCACAAATAGGCTTGTGTAATTGCTTTCCGGACTGGATGATTTCCTTTGCAATGCGTTCTACACGATCATAGAATTCAAATTCCTCTAAACGATTTTTTTCAATGGAAAGTTCCCGGGCATATTTCTTAAGAATCACTTCACGAGGGTCTGACTCTGTATAAACCGCATGTCCGATACCGTAGATTAATCCACTCTTATCAAATACTTCTTTGTTCAACATCTTGGTAAGATATTCTCTTAAAGCATCCTCATCATATAAATCTTTGACATTTGTTTTAATGTCGCGGAACATTTGCTGTACCTTAAGATTTGCACCACCATGTCTTGGACCCTTTAGAGAACCTAAGGAAGCGGCAATGGTAGAATAAGTATCTGTACCGGAGGAAGAAACTACATGGGTGGTAAAAGTAGAGTTATTACCGCCACCGTGTTCTGCATGAATGACCAAAGCAACATCTAATACTCTGGCTTCTAATTCTGTGTATGATTCATCAGCACGAAGCAGTCGTAAAATGTTTTCTGCAGTGGAAAGTTCCTTCTTTGGGTTATGGATAATCAGACTGTCATCCAGATAATAATGGCGGTATGCCTGATAACCATAAACGGAAATCAAAGGGAATTGTGCAATCAAAGCCAAGGATTGCTTTAAAATATTAGGAATGTCAATGGCATTTGGATTGGAGTCATAAGAATATAAAGTTAATACACTTTTTTGAAGTACATTCATCATATCCTGACTTGGTGCCTTCATAATGACGTCTCGCACAAAGTTTTCCGGAAGTTCACGGGCTTCCCCAAGGATTTCAATAAATTCCTGTAGTTGAGCCTTTGTTGGAAGTTCACCAAATAATAACAGATAGGTGGATTCTTCAAACTTAAATAAATCGTTATCCTCCCCTTCAATTAAATCTTTTACATTATATCCCTGATAATAAAGCTCACCATCAGAAGGAATTTTATTACCATCTATTAATTTATGGGAAACTACATCAGAAATTTCGGTTAGCCCTGTTAATACACCCTTACCATTGGCATCACGCAGACCACGTTTTACATCATATTCTGAATATAAATTTAAATCAATGGAGCCTGATTTCAGGCAGGACTGGGTTAATCTGTCTAAACGCCCTTCTAATGCTCTGTCTATTGCACTGTTTGTTCTGTTTGGCATAAACTCATCCTCCTTTTTGATATAAGATAATGCCGGATACCTGTGAATGGTTATGCAAACTGGTATCATATAATTCAATACTTTATCATTTCTTTTTGTTTTACGCAAGAGTAAATTAATTTTGAAAAGGTTCATAAAAAGAGATAGAAGTTTTAATGTTATTGCTTAACTAGTAACCAGACACTTGTTGTCAGGTTACGTAATAGCATGATTCAGGGGGGTGGTTTTAAGCTTCGCGAAGCGAATTTACATGTAGAAGCCAATACGTAACAGTTCACGTGTGAACCATTACGTAAGACAGAATTAAAATATGGTAAAATAAACATTATCATTTACGTTTTTTTTGAAATATGTTATCATAAAAACATCTATAAAAAAGGGAGGGGTCATTATGGATCCGATTATATGGATTTTAATTAGTGCAGGACTGGTTCTGATTGAACTTATCACATTAGGACTTACCAGTATCTGGTTTGCCGTTGGTGCAGTTGTAGCTGCCATATTTTCTTATTTGGGATTTGGAATCTGGGGACAGCTTGCAGCAAATCTGGTGGTAACCATTATAACTTTAGTGTTTACAAGACCTATTGCCCGTAAATTATTAAATGAACGCGTGACCAAAACCAATGTAGAAGAAATTGTTGAAAAAATTGGTGTGGTAACAGAAGATATTGATAATTTGAATGGACAGGGAGTAGTTAAGTTAAATGGTATGGAATGGAGTGCGAGAAGTATTGATGATTCCATCATATCAAAAGATCAAAAAGTGAAAGTTTGTAAGGTTTCCGGGGTAAAACTAATTGTGAAGCCTGCTGATACAAATTAATAAATTTTTATAAGGAGGGCAAAAAAATGCCATACGTAATAGGTTTTCTATTATTTCTTGTTGTTGTAGTAGCACTTACCTGTATCAAGATTGTTCCACAATCACATAATTATGTGATCGAACGTTTAGGTGCTTATATTGGAACCTGGGGAACCGGTCTTCATTTTAAGATGCCATTTGTGGACAGAGTAGCAAAGGATGTTAACTTAAAGGAACAGGTTGCAGATTTCCCACCACAGCCTGTTATCACTAAGGATAACGTTACCATGAGAATTGATACTGTAGTATTTTATCAGATTACAGATCCAAGAGCGTATACCTATGGTGTAGAAAGACCGATTCTGGCTATCGAAAATTTAACCACTACTACACTTCGTAATATCATCGGTGATTTGGAACTGGATCAGACACTTACTTCCAGAGAAACCATTAACACTAAGATGAGAGCGATTCTTGATGAAGCTACTGACCCATGGGGAATTAAAGTAACCCGTGTGGAACTTAAGAACATTCTTCCACCACCTTCCATTCAGGAAAGTATGGAGAAACAGTTAAAAGCAGACCGTGACCGTCGTGAATCTATTTTAAGAGCAGAAGGTGAAAGAGAATCTTCTATCTTAATTGCAGAAGGTCATAAGAGAGCAGCCATTTTGGAAGCAGAAGCAGAAAAAGAAGCAGCCATTCTTCGTGCAGAAGCGAAGAAAGAAGCTACCATTCGTGAAGCAGAAGGTAACGCACAGGCTATCCTGGCAATCCAGCAGGCAAATGCAGATGGTCTTCGTTTCTTAAAAGAAGCAGCACCGAATGAAGCAGTAATTCAGTTAAAGTCTTTGGAAGCTTTCGAAAAAGCAGCAGATGGAAAGGCTACTAAGATTATCGTTCCTTCCAATATTCAAGGTGCAGCAGGATTGGTGAGTTCCTTGACAGAATTAGCAACTACCAAAACACCTCAGGTATAGAAATAAAAGGCTTCGGGTGATGGAATACGAAATACCAGTGAGTAAAAATGTCATGCATTTGATACCCATAGCATAGAATAAATAATGTCATGCATTTAATACCCATAGCATAGGATAAAAAATGCTATGCATTTGATACTCGTAGCATAAAATAAACATAAAAAATGCTGACACAGTGATGAAAAATCAGATGTGCCAGCATTTTTTATGTTTTTAAGAGACAGTTTACATTAATGGCGCAATAAAGCGAAGCATACTTCCCGTTAGTTTGACATGTAAAGGAAGTTTTTTATAGTCCTCCATGGTAATGTTTAAACTGCGGCGAAGGGTATTTTGGAAATCCTTTTCCATATCAGAAATTACATTATTCTGATATAAGAATATGCCACATTCAAAATTAAGGTAAAGACTTCTATAGTCCAGATTAATAGATCCAACCACGGCCTTTTGACCATCCACAATAAATTCTTTTGCATGTATAAAGCCGGGAAGGTACTCGTAGATTTTTACACCGGTAGGAATGAGTTCTTTATAATAGGTTTTTGCAAGATAAAATGCAGTTTTTTTATCAGGAACATGTGGTATAATGATACTAACTTCCACACCCCGCTTTGCGGCATAAGTCAATGCGGTAATCAATTCATGATCCAAAATAAGATAAGGGGTCATAATATGAATATATTCACTGGCGGTGTTAATTAAATCCAGATAAACAAGTTCTCCCACATTTTCATTATCCAAAGGACTGTCACAATAAGGCATAAAATAGCCTTTTGGATTTTCAACGAAGGAATAATCAATATTTTCAATGTATTTTCTTGCAGAATGTTTTTTCTCATCCATAACATCCCATAACTGAAGGAACATGATTGTAAAGCTTTTTACAGCTTCCCCTTGAATCATCATGGCAGTATCTTTCCAGTGACCATAGATGGAAACTGCATTGATGTATTCATCTGCCAGATTTATGCCACCTGTGAAAGCCGTATGACCATCAATGACTAATATTTTTCTGTGGTCACGATTATTCTGCAGAGTGGTAAGTACAGGTTTTACCGGAGAAAACAGCCGGCATTTGATTCCTTTTTTCTGAAGAATCAGAGGGTAATTATGAGGCAGCTTGAATAAAGAACAAGTTCCGTCATACATCAAACGAACTTCCACACCTTCCTTTACCTTTTCTTCTAAGATTTCAAGGATTTCATTCCACATTTTTCCTTCTTCCACGATGAAGTATTCCAGAAAGATAAATTTTTTTGCTTTTCTTAACTGGATTTTCATTTCTTCAAATTTATCTTCTCCTAAAGGAAAAAATTTTGCGTTGGTATTTTCATAAATCGGAAAATACATGGTAGAATTCATATAGGAGGCAAGATTTGCCACGTAACGGTTTTCTTTTTTTAGCTTTTCCAATACTTCTTTTTTTTGCTTCAGGTAAGGTCTGGTTTCCTTTACCCGTTCTGTAATCTTATGATGCAAAATGCGGGAACCCAGTTGACACTTGATAAATAAATAAAATAATCCGCCAAAAACAGGAAATACCAGAATGGGTATAATCCAGGCAAGTTTATAATCCGGATTATCTTCACGGTTAATGATGTAAAGTGTCAAAAACGCCGCAAGAGCAGTAAAACCACCATAAATATAGATCATATACTCCTGCATCCAGATGCAGTAAGCAAAAAGGATTGCCAATTGGATGCATAGTAATAAAATAAAAATAATGGTTCTGCTAAATATGATTTTTAATAGTTTATTTCTTTTTTGTTTCAATTCCATCACCTGGTTTAGTATTTTAACATATTTTGTATGAAGGCTCAAGAAAAATCATTTATTTTTCACTTCACCTTATTAGGGATTTGTGATAAAATAATTTGTATTACCTTATTGGGAAGGAAACAAAATTATGTTTAAAGAATGGAAAAAATTCGTGAAATATAATCTGGGTTCACTGGTATTATATGAAATAATATATAAAATTATATTGCTTTTGGTTATGGTTCCTTTAACCTATCAATGTCTGAATTTAATAATCAAATTTTCAAAGTATAGTTATATTACCAGAAATAATATCTATGCGATTTTAAAGAAACCCTCCAGTATTTTTATTATTGCCGTGTATTTATTTATTATAAGTGCATATTTTATGGTGGAGATATATGCCATAAATAATTGCTTTCATTACAGTGCCCATGGGTATAAGATGGGGATTTTCCGTTTGTTTTCTTCCAGCGTAAAGGGATTTATTAAAATATTTCATCCTAAAAATCTGGTCTGGCTTTTGCATTCTCTTGTCATGGCCTTATTGCTTAGTTATCCTGTTTTAATTGATATTTTACGTACAATTAAGCTGCCGAAAGCATTAAGGACATTTGGAAAAAAGTATATTCTTGGAAATGATTGGGTAAAGTTTTTTTGCGTTTTGGCAGTTCTTGTTTTGTGTTATTGTTTTATCCGGTGTATTTTTGCAAGGTCTATCAGCATTTATGAAAAGAAAGGTTTTCTGGAATCCTTAAAAGAGAGTTTTTCTCTTACCAGGAAACGGACAAGGTATGTTTTAGGATATGGACTGATTGTAAATATTCTGCTGATAGTTGCATATCTATTGTTATACGTTGTTATTTTGCTGGTATGCACTTTAATTATTTACTTTTTTGTAAAGAGAAGTCTGGCACTTACCCTATTTATCGTGGTAAATCAGCGGTTAAAGTACTATATGTATCTAGTAATTATGTCAGTAAGTATACTTTGTAACTACAGTATCATAAATCTGCTGTATTTCCGGTTTAAAAAAGAAGATGGTCTGGAGGATGTTTTTATTCCGACACGAAATGTGAAAATGCCAGGAAAACGGTATCGTCTGGGATTTTACAGTGTTCTGGTATTGGGAATTTTAATGAGTGGATACTATTTTGCCAACATCATATATAACGGTGCCAATACTGCCATAAGTGCTTTAAGTTCTGTGCAGATTTGTGCCCATAGAGGCTCCTCTGTCAGGGCACCGGAGAATACGTTAGAATCCGTCAAACTGGCAATCGATGAAATGGCAGATTATGTGGAGATTGATGTGCAGTTGACCAAAGATGGGGAAGTTGTGCTAATGCATGATTCCAGCCTGGAACGGACTACGGGAGAAAAGAAAAATGTCTGGGATTTGACGTTTGAAGAAATACAGATGCTGGATGCCGGAAGCTGGCATTCAGAAGAATATATTGGTACTAAGATTCCGACATTAGAAGAGGTCCTAAAAATCTGTAAGGGTGAAATTATTGTAAATATAGAAATAAAGGGGGATAAGCACAATGAAGGAATTGAAGAAAAAGTAGTAGAGCTGATTGAAAAATATGACCTGGAAAATCAATGTGTGGTTACTTCCATGTCTTATTCTTCCTTGAAAAAAGTAAAGGAAACAAATGAGAAGATAAAGACAGGTTATATTACTGCCATGTTATATGGAAATATATATGACAGAAAATACGTAGATTTTTTAAGCTTAAAGTCGGTTTTTGTAACAGAAACCACCGTACAGAATGCCCATAGTAAAGGAAAAGAAGTATATGTCTGGACCGTAAATTCTGAGTTGGAACTGGAGCGTATGAAAAATCTTGGGGTGGATAATATCATTACAGATGACCCGATTTTAGCCAGAAAGGTAATTAATAAAACAAAATACAATGAGGGATATTTTGGACTACTAAATCGTATTTTTGCAGAAGAATAAAGGAGTATAAAATAGGGAACTTTTTTGAAACAGGACCCGTAAGAGGAGGTTAGTATGGATAAAAAACAAAAAAAGGATAAAAACGAAAAGGATTTAAAAAACGAAAAGGATTTCAAAAAGGAAAAGGATCTAAAAAAGGAAAAAAAGGAGAAATGGAATTTCTTACTTTTGGGTGACAATGATGACGACGATGATGATGACGATAATCCGGAAGAACGAAAAGATAAAAACAAGAATTGGTTTTACAGAGTGTCTATTCTTTTGCTAGCACTTTTGGTGATCGGGTTAAATTTGGTACTTAGTTTAAGGAATAGTAAAAAAGATCGAACCCATATTGAATACCAGGAATTTAAACAGTACTTAGCAGAAGGAAAGGTAGAAAAGGTAACCATAGAAACCAATCTTTTGAACATTGAGTTAAAAGAGGGAGAGAATAAGAAGTGTTATACGGAACGCCTGTCTGGAGATACCAGATTGATAGAACAGTTAGAAGAAGCCGGTGTTAAGTTTGTTGGAAAATACAATGAAGATGCTTATATGTGGAATTTGTTGCTTACTTCCGTTTTGCCTCTCCTTCTTATGGTGGGCATGCTAGGACTCCTTATGCATAAAATGGGGGGAAAAGGTGGTATTTTTGGATTTGGAAAATCCAGAGCCAAGGTTTATGTTGAAAAGAGTACAGGGGTTACTTTTGCAGATGTTGCCGGAGAAGAAGAAGCAAAGGAATCTATTCAGGAAATAGTTGACTTTCTTCACAATCCGAAAAAATATCAGGAAATTGGAGCAAGATTGCCAAAAGGAGCTTTGCTGGTAGGGCCTCCGGGAACCGGAAAAACATTACTGGCAAAGGCAGTTGCGGGAGAAGCCAATGTGCCGTTTTTCTCCATTTCCGGTTCAGATTTTGTGGAAATGTATGTAGGTGTTGGTGCCTCGAGGGTACGTGACCTCTTTGAACAGGCACAGGAAATGGCACCCTGTATTATTTTCATCGATGAAATTGATGCTATTGGAAAGAAGAGAGATAATGGACGTGATGGTGGAAATGATGAGAGAGAACAGACTTTAAATCAGTTGCTAGCCCAGATGGATGGTTTTGATACTTCATTGGGGCTGATTATTTTGGCAGCTACCAATCGCCCGGAAGTGTTAGATAAAGCCTTGTTAAGGCCGGGAAGATTCGACCGGAGAGTCATCGTGGAAAAACCGGATTTAAAGGGACGTGTAGATATCTTAAAGGTACATGCACAGAATGTAAAAATGGATGAGTCGGTGGATTTTAAAGAGATTGGTCTTGCGACTGCCGGTGCTGTAGGAGCAGATTTAGCCAATATTATTAATGAAGCTGCTTTAGGAGCGGTGAAAGCGGGAAGAACCATGGTTTCCCAGAAAGATTTATTTGAAGCGGTGGAAGTCGTTATTTTAGGAAAAGAAAAGAAAGATAAGATACTAAGCGAAAAAGAACGGAACATCATCGCATATCATGAGGTTGGTCATGCACTGGCATCTGCGCTATTAAAACATTCTGAACCTGTGCAAAAAATTACCATTATTCCAAGAACCATGGGGGCATTGGGGTATGTATTGCATGTGCCAGAGGAAGAAAAAAATTTAAGTAGCAAGCAAGAAATGCTGGATTCACTGGTGGGATTGGTGGCAGGTCGAGCCGCAGAAGAAGTTGTATTTCAGTCCATTACCACAGGTGCATCCAATGACATTGAAAAAGCTACGGAACTGGCACGTTCTATGGTAACGCAGTATGGTATGTCAGAACGGTTCGGGTTAATGGCATTGGAATCCATAGAGAACCGATATCTGGATGGAAGGCCGGTGTTAAAATGTTCCAGCACTACGGAAACCATGATTGATGAAGAAGTAAAGCAAATGTTGTCGGATGCGTACAAAAAGGCAATTTCTCTACTTTCAGAACATAGGGATGATCTGGAAAGGCTGGCACAGTTTTTACTAAAAGAAGAAACTATTACAGGCAAAAAGTTTATGGAAATTTTGGAAAATAAAGATACGAAGGAGAGCGACATAGAATGTACCGATTGTTAGTGTTAGATATTGATGGTACTTTGACCAACAATAAAAAAGAAATCACCCCAAATACCAAGGCAGCCATCAAAAAGGCACAGGAAAAGGGTGTAAAGATTGTGATTGCTACAGGAAGACCTACGAAGGGGGCAAAAAAAGTAGCAGAAGAGTTAAATCTCTTTGAAACCGGAGGATACATTTTATCTTTTAATGGAGGAAGAATCACGGATTGTAAGACAGGAGAGGTGATTTTTCAAAGGGTTTTGGAGAAGGAAGATGTTGCTAAAATCTATGAGATTGCAAAAGAAAATAAGATTGTGATGATTACCTATGAGGGTGATACGGTATTGATGGAAGTGGAAAATGATGAGTATGCCAATTTAGAAGCCAGGTTAAATGAAATGGAAACAAAACTGGTGGATTCCATTGTGGATTATGTAGATTTTCCGGTAAATAAATGTCTCATGACAGGAGATGGCGATTATTTAGCGGGAGTAGAGCAAAAAGCATTGGCAAAATACAGGGATGATTATAGCATTTTCCGCTCAGAAGCCTTTTTCCTTGAATTCATGCCAAAAGGTGTGGATAAGGCAAAATCTTTAGAACGGCTTTTGGAATATTTAGGATGTGAAAGAGAAGAAATGATTGCCTGTGGTGACGGATTTAATGATGCTTCCATGATACAGTATGCAGGACTTGGGGTGGCGATGGAAAATGCCAAAGAACAGGTAAAAGAAGTGGCAGATTTTATCACAAAGTCCAATGAAGAAGATGGAGTTGCTTACGTCATTGAAAGATTTATTCTGGAAAAGGAAATCTAAGCATTGGAAGAAAGATAAGAGAAGATGGAGTTGCTTATGTCATTGAAAGATTTATTCTGAAAAAGGAAATCTAAGCAGTGGGGAGAAAGGTAAGAAAACAGTGATTTTTATGACGGTGTGAGTTTAAGGAATGATAAATTTTAGAACGCTTTGATGTTTTTCCTTTTAACCAGTAGATAGTGGAGTGCAGGAATGTTTGATTTAGAAGAAGAATTAAAAAAACTTCCGGGAAAACCCGGTGTTTATCTGATGCATAGTAAAAGCGATGAGATTATTTACGTGGGAAAGGCCATAAGTCTCAAAAACAGGGTTCGTCAGTATTTTCAGGCAGGTACAAAAAAGACTTCTAAAATACAAAAGATGGTATCCCAGATTGCATATTTTGAGTATATTATTACAGATTCCGAGTTAGAGGCACTGGTATTAGAGTGTAATCTGATCAAAGAACATCAGCCGAAATACAATACCATGCTGAAAGATGATAAAAGTTATCCTTTTATCCGGGTTACGTTGGATGAAGAGTTTCCAAGGGTGCAGTTTTGCCGTAGGATGAAAAAGGATAAAAATAAATATTTTGGTCCTTATACCAGCTCGAAAGCGGTAAAAGAAACCATTGAACTGTTACAGAAAATTTATAAGATCAGAACCTGTAATAAGTCCTTGCCAAAAGACATTGGAAAAACAAGGGCATGCCTCAATTATCATATGAAACAGTGTGATGCACCTTGTCAGGGATATGTGACCAAAGAGCAATATCAGAAATCTGTCGGTGAGGTTATGGATTTTCTAAATGGAAACTATAAAAAAGTGACAGACCAGCTCCATGCAAAAATGATGGAGAAATCTGAACAGCTGGAATTTGAAGAGGCTATGGAATATCGGGATTTACTAAACAGTGTGCAGCAGATTGCCCAAAAACAAAGGATTACAAATCAGGATTTGGAAGACCGGGATATTATTGCCATGGCGGCTTCCAGGGAAGAAGCAGTGGTATCCATATTTTTTGTCCGGGAAGGGAAATTACTGGGCAGGGAACATTTTCATATGGAACGAACCATGGATGAAACCAGAAGTAAGATTATTACAGAATTTTTAAAACAGTATTATTCCGGTACCCCTTTTATTCCAAGAGAGATTGTACTTCAGGAAGAACCGGAGGAAGAGGAGACGGGAGCCATTGTGGAATGGCTGAGTGCAAGAAGGGAACACAAGGTATTCATTACGGTTCCGAAAAAGGGAGAAAAACGAAGGCTGGTGAGTCTTGCGGAGGAAAATGCCTCTATGATTCTTGCTCAGGATGTGGAAAAAATTAAGAGACAACAGCAAAGAACGATTCTTGCAGTGGAAGAAATCAGGGATTTACTTAAGATTCCTTCTGCAAAACGGATGGAGGCCTTTGATATTTCCAATACCAGTGGGTTCCAGAATGTAGCTTCCATGGTAGTATTTGAGGGAGGACTTCCGAGAAAGAGTGATTACCGGAAATTTAAGATTCGTGGAGTGAAGGGACCGGATGATTACCAAAGTATGAAAGAGGCGTTGGAGCGAAGATTTTTAAGGGGAATCAGCGAAGAAGAAACCTCCTCTTTTTCCAGACTTCCGGATTTACTCTTAATGGATGGTGGAAAAGGTCAGGTAAACGTTGCTCTTAAGGTGTTAGAGGAACTTCATTTAAACATTCCGGTCTGTGGTATGGTAAAAGACGATAAACATAGAACCAGAGGCCTGTATTATGAGAATAAAGAAATCAACTTTCCGCCGAAAAGTGAGGCTTTTTTGTTATTAACAAGAATCCAGGATGAGGCACACCGTTTTGCCATTGAATATCATAAAATGTTAAGAAGTAAGAATCAGATTCATTCGGTTCTGGATGATATAAAAGGGGTGGGACCAGCCAGAAGAAAGGCTTTGATGAAACATTTTAAAGACATTGAATGCCTGAAGGAAGCTGGGATAGATGAGCTGGAGATGGTAGAAGGAATTACTCCTTTGGTGGCTCGTAATATTTATGATTTTTTTCATGAAAAGACGGATAGTGGTAGACATGACGGGAAACCATATGATAAAATGTAGGATGTAAGTACGGTTTTATATTAAGAGGTTAAATAAGCTTAGAAATTCAAATAGGTAATTGCGAAATTATAATATTTTATTTGAAAGTGATTCAGAAGAATCAAAACATCGCAATCAACTATTAGGAATTCAAAAGCAGAAAGGATAATGCAGTTTAGAATTTGCAGAAGAGCAAAATTATAATTGCAAAGGTTAGAAGATGTATAAGGCATCCGTTAAGGATTTGATTGAAAAATTTCATTTGGTGAATGCCACACCGGAGATTGATGTAAGTGAATTAGAGATTACAGTTTCCGATATTAATCGTCCGGCACTACAGCTGGCAGGTTTTTTTGATTATTTTGATGCCAGCCGTGTTCAGATTGTAGGAAATGTAGAATATTCTTATACGACCAAGCTGATCGAAGAAGGAAAAGGAAAAGAAATCGAGGTGTATGAGAAATTATTTTCATATCACATTCCTTGTATTATTTATTGTAGAGGCTTGCAACCACGAGAGTTTGTATTTGAAATGGCGAGAAAGTATTCTACTCCGATTTTAATTACCAACGATAAGACTTCCGCTTTTGTTTCGGAAGTGATTCGCTGGCTTAATGTGGAACTGGCACCTAGAATTTCCATTCATGGAGTTTTGGTAGACGTTTATGGTGAAGGAATTTTAATTACCGGAGAAAGTGGTATCGGAAAATCAGAAGCGGCCATCGAATTAATTAAGAGAGGGCATCGTTTGGTTTCCGATGATGTGGTAGAGCTAAAGAAAATCAGTGAGGAAACGCTGGTGGGTTCTTCTCCGGATATTACCCGTCACTTTATTGAGCTTAGAGGTATCGGAATCATAGATGTTAAGACTCTGTTTGGTGTAGAATGTGTAAAATTGGAACAAAATATTGATTTGGTGATTCAGTTAGAAGATTGGAACAGGGAGACGAATTATGACCGTCTGGGTCTGGAAGAGTGTTATGTGGAATACCTTGGAAATAAGGTAGCCTGCCACTCCATACCGATTCGTCCGGGACGTAATCTGGCGGTTATTGTAGAGTCAGCGGCGGTTAACCACAGACAGAAGAAGATGGGATATAATGCTGCACAGGAATTATATAATCGTGTAACAGGAAATATTAAAAACAAATCAAATGACTAATGTTTGGATTAAAATATAAGATAAGTCGCGAATTTAGTAACGCTACGAGACGAATGCAGTGAAAGTGTGCCTGCATTGATTTGATTCTTTTGAATCACTTTCAAAAAATAATATAGTTTCGCAATTACCCAATAAAAATAAGTATAGGAGGATTTTGTTATGGCAGAATTTGGTTTTGGTGTGGATATTGGAGGAACTACCATAAAGTTAGGTTTCTTCGGAGTAGAAGGTGTCTTATTGGATAAATGGGAGATACCGACCAGAAAAGATGATGGCGGAAAATATATTTTAGAAGATATTGCAAAGGAAATCGAAGCAAAACTTGCAGAGAAGAATGTACCTAAGTATAATTGTGCCGGAGTCGGTATGGGAGTTCCAGGACCGATTAAAGAGGATGGCACTGTGTTAAAATGTGTCAACCTAGGTTGGGGTGTATTCAACGTAGCAGATGAATTAAGTAAGATGATTTCCATGCCGGTAAAGGTTGGAAATGATGCCAATATGGCAGCACTTGGTGAAAGCTGGCAGGGTGGCGGAAAAGGATACCTAAATCAGGTAATGGTTACTTTAGGAACCGGAGTAGGTGGCGGAATCATCCTGAATGGAAAAATGATTTCCGGTGTAAATGGAGCAGCAGGAGAAATCGGACACATTAAGGTGAACCAGGAAGAAAAGGATACCTGTGGATGTGGTAAATGTGGATGTTTAGAGCAGTATGCTTCTGCTACAGGAATCGTGAAGGAAGCCAAGAAGGCATTAAATAACACAGATCAGCCTTCTAAATTAAGAGAAATTTCCTATATTTCTGCAAAAGAAATTTTCGATGCAGCAAAGACAGGGGATGAATTGGCCAATGAATTGGTAGAAAAACTTGGGGAAAATTTAGGACTTGCCCTTGCACATATTTCTTGTGTTGTAGATCCTGAGGTTTACGTGATTGGCGGTGGCGTTTCAAAAGCTGGTGACATCTTAATCGAAGTAATCAAAAAACATTATAAAAAGAACGCATTTCATGCCAGCCGCGAAGTAAAATTTACACTTGCTACATTAGGAAACGATGCCGGTATGTGGGGTGGCGCTAAATTAATTTTTGGTAAATAGGTGATTTGGATAGAATCAGGAAGTATATGGTTACGGTTCTTGGGAACAGTAGCCATGTCGTTTTATAAATTTGGTAAGATAAGGAAAACTTCAAGGAGAATCTCCTTGGAGTTTTTTTCTTTATATAGGCGAAAATGTGGGATTTGATTCGTTGTTTTGACGAAAGGAAGTGAAATTCCTTTCGTTTTTTCAGTAATTTTCACATTGAATAATCATCTTCAATATTGTAAGATAGGTTTAACTATGTAGATGGAGATTAATTGGAACATGAGGGAAGCATTGTTAGAAGAATTAAAGACATTACTAAAAGAGGATTCTATCCGGTATAATGAACCAATGAGGAAACATACCACTTTTCGGGTTGGCGGAAATGCTGCGGTAATGGTTTTTCCGAAAACAGTGGAGGAAATTTCTTCTTTGCTAAAGTGGAAAGAGGAAAATCAAATTCCTTTTGTGACAGTGGGAAATGGAAGTAATCTGTTGGTGTCAGATACGGGATTCGATGGGGTGGTAATGAAACTCCAAAGTAATTTTAATGAAGTGAAAGAAGAGAATGGAAAAATAACTGCCCAGGCAGGCTGTTCTTTAGGTAAACTGGCATTATTTGCAAGGGAGAAGGAGCTTACCGGACTTGAGTTTGCCGGGGGAATTCCCGGAACAGTAGGGGGAGCCGTACGGATGAATGCCGGAGCCTATGATGGAGAAATGAGCCAGGTGATAGAGCAGGTGGTAGTTTTAGATACGAATGGAAATAAAAAGATACTGAATAATGAAGAGTGTAAGTTCGGATATCGTAGAAGTATTATAAAGGATGAAGAATACTATGTGGTGGAAGCGGTCTTTCGGTTGAATAAGGGAGAAGGCAGTGCCATTAAGGAAAAGCAGGAAGGGTTTGACCGGTTGCGAAGACAAAAGCAGCCGTTAGAATTTCCGAGCGCCGGAAGTACCTTTAAAAGACCTTCCGGATATTTTGCCGGAAAGCTGATTCAGGATGCCGGATTAAGAGGATATCAGGTAGGTGGGGCAGCAGTATCGGATAAGCATTGTGGATTTGTCATTAATAAGGAAAATGCCACTGCGAAAGATGTTATGCAGGTCATAAGGGACGTTCAGGCAGAAGTACAAAGGCAGTTTGGAGTTACCTTGGAGATGGAAGTGGAAAGGATAGGAGATTTCACATGAGATTTGTCATTGTTACGGGAATGTCCGGAGCAGGAAAAAGTACGGCACTAAAGATGTTTGAAGATTTTGGATATTTTTGTGTAGATAATCTTCCGATTCCCTTGATTAAGACTTTTGCGAAGATTGCATACGATGAACACACAGATATTGATAATGTAGCCATTGGAATTGATATTCGGAATGGAAAGAATTTAGAAGAAGTATCCATGTATCTTAGCGCCTTGGAAGAAGATAAGGTTCACTATGAGATTTTATTTTTAGAGTCTGCTGATGAAATTTTGGTAAAACGTTATAAGGAAACCAGAAGACGACATCCATTGGCAGCGGAAGGACGAATTGAGGATGGAATTCAGGAAGAAAGACAAAAAATGGCCTTCCTGAAAAGCAAAGCCTCCTATATTATCGATACGACGAAGCTACTTACAAGGGAGCTAAATGCAGAATTACAGAAGATTTTTGTACAAAATGAAGATTATCATAGTTTTATTGTGACGATTCTATCTTTTGGATTTAAGTATGGGATTCCATTGGATGCAGATATGGTGTTTGATGTGAGATTTTTACCAAATCCTTATTATGTTCCGACCCTCAGGGCACTTACAGGAAATCAGAAAGTCATACAGGATTATGTGAAACAGGGTGGAGAAGCCCAGGAATTTCTTAATAAATTAAAAGATATGATATTGTTTCTGATTCCGAAATATAAGAAGGAAGGAAGAAATCAGCTTATCATTGCTATTGGGTGTACCGGTGGAAAACATCGTTCCGTTACCATGGCGAATCTTCTTAGTAAAGAATTAGCAGGTGGTGAATATACTATAAAAACCCTGCATAAGGATATTGAGGAAAAATAGCAAAGGAGTGGGGGCATGTCTTTTTCCGCTGAAGTAAAAGAAGAACTTGTAAAGCATATTCCAAGTGCCAGGCATTGTCAGATTGCCCAGATTGCTGCCATGATTACCATGGAGGGTAAGGTGTCCATTTCAGCAGATGAGGAATATCGGATCATTATTACTACAGAAAGTATTTATGTTGCAGAGTGTTATGATGAACTAGTACGTCGCGCGTTTCATATTTGTCCGGAAATTCTTTGCAGAAAGAACCGGTCAGTGAATGGAGGATATATTTATCAGATTTTAGTTCTCCAACATGAAGAAGCTATGCGAATTTTAGAGGCAACGAAGTTGATTCATCCGGTGGATGTATCAACGGATGCTTATGCCAATATATATGAGGATACCATCCAGCAACTGGTGGTGCAGAATGTGTGCTGTAAACGGGCTTTTTTAAGGGGAAGTTTTCTTGCAGCAGGTTCCATCAGTGACCCACAAAAAGGGTATCATTTTGAAATTGTTTGTGACAGTGAAGAAAAAGCTGTTATGATGAAGGAAATGATGGAATGCTTTGAATTAGAGCCCAAAATTATTCCAAGGAAGAAATATTTTGTCTTATACTTAAAAGAAGGATCCATGATTGCGGATATGTTAAAGATTATGGAGGCACATATTTCCTTATTGGAATTTGAAAATGTGCGCATCTTAAGAGATGTGAGGAATGATGTAAACCGAAAGGTAAACTGCGAGACTGCAAATCTGAATAAAACAGTGAATGCTGCAGTAAAGCAGGTGGAAGATATCTTGTATTTAAAAGGGCGGGGGAAATTAACCAATTTACCTAAGCCATTACTGGAAATCGCAGATTTGCGGTTGGAATATCAGGATGCTTCTCTTAAGGAATTAGGAGATATGCTTAATCCACCGGTGGGAAAATCCGGTGTTAATCATAGATTAAGAAAAATTAGTAACTATGCAAATGAAGTAAGAGAGAAAGAAGAAAATAAGTTTTAGGAGGAGAACAATGATTACCAAGAAAATGACAATTAATATCCCATCTGGACTGGAGGCCAGACCCGTGGCCCTGTTCGTACAGGTGGCAAGCAGATATGAAAGTAGCATTTTTGTAGAGATAAAGGATAAAAAGATCAATGCAAAATCCATTATGGGAATGATGAGCCTTGGGTTATCAGCAGGGGAAGAAGTAGTAGTTTCTGCAGATGGTCAGGATGAAAATGATGCGATTTTAAACATTGAGAAGTATTTAAGTGAAGAGAAGCAGTAAAGTAGAAATAGAATCATGCATGAAAAAAGCGTTTTTACAGCTAAAATTGTTGTAAAGACGCTTTTTTTAGTATCGTATGTAAGGAAATATAATTTAAAGAAAATAGTGTGTAGAAACAGGAACCGAAACGGTTGAAAATGCCACCATTGCGCAGTATACTTTTGAAAAGTTCGAAGCAGGAACTTACATGATTCGTGTCACTGCAGTGGATGAAGCAGGCAACAAAAGGGTCATGGATTTCTTTACCACCGTTACGGTACAGGGAAACATAGACGACGGATATACGGGAGAATCAGGGGAAAGCGGAGAAAGTAATTCCGATTCCCTGAAT
>JBGVLX010000029.1:0-32605 GCA_045124495.1 Lachnospiraceae bacterium | reverse complement strand
TGGCTTATACTTACTGTCATTCATAAGTTCCATAATCAGATCTTTTTTCTCTTGTAATACTTCTTTTTCCAACATAATAACCCTCCGTTCCATGAACAGTTTTGTTTAAGAAATTCACAAAAAATCCCATTTTTAATATCATACCATAAAATGAAAAAAACTGCCATATCGAAATGACAGTTTTTTCTTTTGAATTATTGTAATAGTTGCTATTCCTTTTTGAACAACAATTTATAATAACACACCATATGAGAAAGTATCATTACAATTATTTTAACAAGCCAGTATTTAGTAATACCGCTAATGCAAAAAATAATACGGCCAAAATAATAGTAAATCTTTCCAACTTTCCTTCAGCTGTACGTCCTTTTATCTGATTCCAGTAAGAAGATTCTGCAGAACCACTGATAGCACCAAGACCACCGGACTTACCTTCCTGCATCAATACAACAACTGATAATATAACGCAAACTATCATAAAAATGATTGTCACTGCTAATTTCATTTCCTTCCACCTCCTCGGTTGTCCACAATAAAATTCATGATATCATATCGAACCAAATTTTTCAACTAATTTCTCGTTATTTATAGAATTTTATGTAACTGTTCACATGTGAACAGTTACAATTTTATCATTCAGAACGTATATTCCTAGTTGAACAACAACAAAAAACACCTTTATTCATAGTGCAAACATACTTTGTTTCACCATTTGTAAACATTATCTCTTATTTACTTTTTATTTTACAAGTAAAGACTTTCCTGTCATTTCTTTTGGTTGTTCCATTCCCATTAATTCGATTAGAGTTGGAGCGATATCTGCTAAACAACCACCTTCTCTTAACTTATAGTCTCCGCCATTTACCAAAATAAATGGTACTTCATTGGTAGTATGGGCAGTAAATGGTGAACCATTATCATAATCGATTAACTGTTCTGCATTTCCGTGGTCTGCACAAATAAACATTTGTCCGCCAACTTCCTTAATGGCATCTACTGCATTCTGAACACAGGTATCTACTGCTTCTACTGCCTTCACTGCTGCATCTACTACTCCTGTGTGACCAACCATGTCAGGGTTTGCAAAATTCACGATGATAACGTCATACTTATCGGACTTAATCGCATCTACCAATCTTGAACCAACTTCCGGTGCACTCATTTCCGGTTGTAAATCATAAGTGGCAACTGCCGGTGATTTTACTAAAGAACGTTCTTCTCCTTCATTTGGTTCTTCCACACCACCATTAAAGAAGAAGGTAACGTGTGCATATTTTTCAGTTTCTGCAAGTCTTAACTGAGTTTTTCCATTGGCAGCTAAAAATTCACCAAAGGTATTTGTGATAGATTCCTTCTTAAATGCTACTTCTTTATTTCCAATGGTTGCATCATAATCTGTAAAAGCAACAAACACGATGTTTATAAAATCTCTCTTAAATGCATCAAAATTTTCATCACAAAGAGTTCTTGTAATTTCTCTTGCTCTGTCTGGTCTGAAGTTAAAGAATACAACAGAATCCTTTTCCTTAATAGTAGCAACCGGTTTACCATCTTCCTTTACGACAGTAGGAACTACGAATTCATCCAATACGTCCTTCTTATAGGAATTACCAACTGCACAAATTCCACAGGCTGCTTCTTCTCCTTCACCAAGAACCAAAGCATCGTAAGCCTTTTGAACTCTGTCCCATCTGTTATCACGGTCCATTGCGTAGTAACGTCCGGATACACTAGCAATCTTACCTACTCCCATTTCATCCATCTTAGCCTGTAATTCTTCTACAAATCCTTTTCCTGAATTTGGTGCAGTATCACGTCCATCTAAGAAAACATGAACATATACATTTTCAATTCCGTTTCTCTTTGCAAGTTCTAATAATCCATATAAATGTGTGTTATGGCTATGAACACCACCATCTGATAATAAGCCCATGAAGTGCAAATCAGAACCATTATCCTTCACATTTTTTACTGCTTTTAACAATGCTTCATTTTCAAAGAAATCGCCATCCTGAATTGACTTTGTAATTCTGGTAAGTTCCTGGTATACAATTCTTCCAGCACCCATATTTAAATGACCTACTTCTGAATTACCCATCTGACCTTCTGGAAGACCTACTGCCATTCCGCTTGCATTTCCCTTTACAAATGGGCATTCTGCCATTAACTTGTCCATTGCAGGAGTTTTCGCCAATGCAACTGCATTTCCTTCCTGCTTGCTATTTAGTCCATATCCATCAAGAATCATTAGTACTGTTGGTTTCTTATTCATTGTTTTTATCCAATCCTTTCGTTCTTCATTTCTCCAATCTATATCATAGCACAAAAGTACGATTTTGCAATTCTTTTTTCGTATTTTTCTCTTTTGCATCACTCAACATATGTTTTTAATAGTTTCGCAATTATCTAAACATCAAAAATACAAGCACCATCAGAAACCGCATATCGTTATGGTTATTCTTATTATAATCTGCCTTTTTTACCGAATCTTTTTTTTCCCTGTTTATGTTTTTCTTATTTTTTTCTTTTTGCTTCATGCAAACAGGATCTACTTCATAAATCGTGTCTTCTTCCATCACAAGATTTTCATTCATAAACTACCGGCACCTTTCATAAATTATATTAATAATATTTAGTATATGTAACGAAAGGAAATGTGACATTTCAGAAAGGAATGATTTTATGGAAAATAAATCATATAGTCAAAATACAGATTCTTTTTATTCTTCCCCCTACTCCATGTTCGAAGAGGCATTACCCTTTTTGAATCAATCCCTGCAAATACCTTTTGCTATTTTCCTTAAGATAAATGAAATGAAATATCTAATGGGACAACAAGGAAAAGGAGAATATTTAAGTGCCTGTTCCGTAAATCCAAACGATTATGAAAGTATGCTTTTTTCTATGCGTAAAAGAGCCAACCCTGCTCAAGCAGCCAAACTAGATATGATGTTGCAAATGATGCAAGCAATGAAGCTATTCCGCACATACCAGTCTGTTTTATCAACAACCGGAAAGAATCCTGAAAATGATGTCATTTCAACTCTTGCCAGCAGTTCAGGAATCAGTCCTGATATGATTGACCTTCTCATGCAGACTTTAAAACCCTCTCATCAGGATAATCAATCTCAATCCTGAAATATGGTGCAGAAAATTCTATGATACAAGACCTTCTTCCTGCCATCATATTTAAAACAAGCATGTCATAATTCATGGAAATATAGAAATTATAAAACCAAATAATTATAAAAAAGAAAGGAATTTTTATGTTGCAGTCCATTAAGAATAACCCTGAATTTTCCTCCATCAATCCAAAAAAACTAGAACTAATAGAAGACTTCGTGAAACAAAACGAAGGAAAAAAAGTACAGGAATTAATTCCCCAATTTATTGCCTTAAAATCCAAAATGGTTCAAATGGGCCTCTCCTTCACACCTGCCGAAAGTGAATTAATGCTAAATGTTCTAAAACAATCCATGACACCAGACGAACAAAAAAGAGTCGAACAAATGCAGAATATGGTTCATAATAAAAAAAACGATTTTTAAGTTTAAAAAACTGACCTTAAAAAGCTAGATTTCACTTCTGCTTTTAAGGTCAGTTTATTGTCCACTTACTTTAAAAATCCCCGGAATATTACCTTTTATCTAATATTCTAGGGATTTTACTTACATAGATTCTATTTTTACATAACCCAAACCACAAGTGTCAGGTTACCACGCCGGCATGAACCGTCTTATTTCATTACAATATTAATAATCTTTCCTGGAACATAAATCTCTTTGATGATATTTCCAGTCAACTTATCTGCAATAGCTTCTTTTCCCTTTGAAATTGCAGAATCTTTTGATTCGTCTGTTGCAATTAAGACAGTTCCTTTTGTCTTTCCGTTTATCTGAACTGCGATTTCAATTTCATTATCTTTCATAGCTTCTTCATCGCATACAGGCCAACCTGCATCAAATACAGAACCGGTTTCCCCTAATTCTTCCCATAATTCAGCACTAACATGAGGAATGAAAGGAGCCAGCAAAACAACGGCAGTCTTTAATGTTTCTTTGTCAATTCCTTGGGTCTTCGCCAAATCATTTAACTTATTATTGTATTCCATAAATCCGGAAACTACAGTATTTAAGCTGAAGTTTTCAAGACGAGTGGTAATATCGTAAATCATCTTATTACGAATCTTAACCAACTCCCCGGTTTCAGGTGCATTTAAGTCCTTATTGTTCATTACCAACTGATAGAAACGATTGATGAAACGATAAACTCCATCGATACCTCTTTCATCCCATTCAGAATCCAATTCCGGTGGTCCAACGAACAATTCATATAATCTCAAGGAATCACAACCATAATCACGAACCAAATCATCTGGTGAAACTACATTTCCCTTAGACTTACTCATCTTAATACCATTTTTACCAGTAATCATACCTTGATTGAATAACTTGGTAAACGGTTCATCAAAATCAACCACTCCGATATCATATAAGAACTTCGTGTAGAATCGGGAATACAATAAATGAAGTACTGCATGTTCTACACCACCGATATACATGTCTACCGGTAAGTATTTCTTCGCTTTTTCTTTGGAGACTAATTCATTTTTGTTCTTAGAATCCACATATCTTAAGAAATACCAGCTGGAACCGGCCCATTGTGGCATGGTGTTTGTTTCTCTCTTTGCAGGCTTTCCACAGTTTGGACAAGTCGTATTTACCCATTCTGTAATGTCTGCAAGTGGAGATTCTCCGGTACCTGTCGGCTGATAGCTTTCTACCTCTGGTAATAATAAAGGAAGTTCTTCTTCCGGTACAGGAACCGCACCACAACATTCACAATGAACGATTGGAATTGGTTCACCCCAATAACGTTGTCTACTGAATACCCAGTCACGTAATTTGTAATTTGTGGTCTTCTTTCCGAATCCCTTTGCTTCAATCATAGCAGGAGCTTCTTTTTTCAATACAGAAGATTCCATTCCGTTCCATTCACCGGAATTAATCATCGTACCTGCTGCTTCGGTATAAGCTTCCTGCATATTTTCAATTTCTTTACCATCCTTGGCAATAACCTGGATGATTGGCAGATTAAATTTCTTTGCAAATTCAAAGTCACGATCATCATGAGCAGGAACACACATAATCGCTCCGGTACCATAATCTGCTAATACGTAATCGGACAACCAAATTGGTACTTTTGCCCCGTTCAATGGGTTAATAGCGTAACTTCCTGTAAATACACCAGTCTTTTCTTTGTCCTGCATACGGTCAACATTGCTTCTCATAGAAGAATCAAAAATATACTTTTCTACAGCTTCTTTTGTTTCTTCTGTAGCTAACGAAGAGGCAAGAGCATGTTCCGGAGCAAGTACCATAAAGGTAGCACCATGTAATGTATCCGGTCTTGTAGTATAAACTGTAATTTCCTCTTCTCTTCCGTCTACCTTAAAGTTAACCTCTGCACCATAGGATTTACCAATCCAGTCTGTCTGCATCTTTTTCACTTTTTCCGGCCATTCTAACTTGTCCAGATCATCTAAAAGACGGTCAGCATATTTTGTAATTTTAAGCATCCATTGTCTAAGATTCTTCTTCGTAACCGGCGAACCACAACGTTCACATTCCCCATTTACTACTTCTTCGTTGGCAAGACCAGTCTTACAAGATGGACACCAGTTAATTGGCATCTGCTTTTCATATGCTAATCCAGCCTTGAACATCTTAACAAAAATCCATTGTGTCCATTTATAAAATTCAGGATCTGTAGTATTTACTTCCATATCCCAGTCATAAATGGCTGCAATTTCATTAATCTGCTTTTTAATGTTCTTAATGTTTTCTGCAGTAGAAATTTTAGGATGGGTTCCCATCTTAATTGCATAATTTTCTGCCGGTAATCCAAAAGCATCCCATCCCATAGGATGAATAATATAATGACCTTGAAGTAACTTATAGCGACTCCAAACATCACTGATAACATATCCTCTCCAGTGTCCTACATGAAGACCACTTCCAGATGGATATGGAAACATATCTAAACAATAATATTTCGGTTTCTTTCCATCATCAACATTTACGGGATTTTCTTCCCAACGTTTTCTCCATTTTGCTTCTATTGCCTTATGATTATAAGGTGCTGCCATGGTTCATTCCTCCTTCTTACAGTTAAACTGTCTCACACTCTAAAGTAGCATATCTTAAAAATCCTGTCAAGGTCTGGCAAATTTTTTACACAAGATGATTTGTGTTACTATTGTTCATCAAATTACATATCTCGTATTAATAAATTTATTAAAAATATCAATAAAATTATTATTAACACATAAGCCACCGGAAATTGTATCTATGCTTCCATAAATAAACATTTTCCAATGGCTTATATATTAATATTGTTTTTCAACTATATTCATAATTAATTTTTTCAACTATGTACAGAAAGATAAGGTTTTATTTTTACGTTAAAACGTCATATGTACATCCTGTTTCTTTTTGTCATCCGTTTCCTTAAAAAATTCTATACTTTTACTGCCAAGGAACCCTGCAATAATGCTGGCCGGAAATGAAACAATGGTTTGATTATACATTGCAACATTGGAATTCAATGTACGTTTTGCTGCACTGATGTGCTCGTTTGTAACAGCAATCTGTTCCTGAAGTTCTTTGAATAACTGATTGGAATATAATTCAGGATATGCTTCTGCCACTATTTTTAAATTTTCTAACACTCTTTCCTGATTTTTTATTACTTCCTGAGTCTGCTGAATACTCATTCCGGAACGAGCCTCGATTAGCTGTACCATCAGTTGCTTTTCATGAGCAGCATAGCCTTTGGCTACATTTAAAGATTCTGTCAAAATATCATACCTTTTAATTAATGCAATATCAATTCCAGACTTTGCCTCATCCACCTTCACTTCCATCATTTTTATTCTGTTTCTGGTAGAAATACACCAAAATACCATAATAACCAATACTACAATAAAACCAATTCCTAAAATCTTCATATATACACCTGTGCCATTCTTAAGTCTTCCTGTAAAACTACCCAAGTTAATTAGGTTGAAAGCATGGGCAATTGGCACTTATCCTTTCCTTTTATTTTTTCTTTCAACCCTTTCTTAATTTTAACTTCGGACTGTAAAATTGTTTTCAATGCTACCGTTTATTGTGTCTTCCAATAATTCTGTCATTCTTAACATGCTTCGAACCTCATCCTTGGTATTTTCTAAAGTAATGAGTGCTTGTTGTTCATTGTAGTTGCCTTCCGGAAACAGAAAATTGTTCGTTTTCAATGTAATTGCCATAGTTTCACCACCAACAAATACACCCACTTCTTCAAACCGTTGTTTCATCTCAAGAAGTTGTTCCATTACTACCGGATTAAGAACAAAAAAAGCCGACTGCTCATCCGTAGCAAACACATCGAAATTGTCATTAAACTGAATATTCTCTGTTTCTATTTTCGTTTCACCTTTTCTCTTTGAGGGATAACCTACATTTACTTCATTATTTAAAAATCTTTTCGTTGTGATAATTCTAACACGGCCTGGTAAAGATGTCTTATAATGTGCAGTATAAGCCTGCCCTTCATAAATCGTCCGATAGTTTTTACCCCCATTTTGGCTTGAGCTTGCTCTTAGAAGATGAATATTGGAAAATACATAATTTTTTTCTCCCATTTTATAACGTATCATTCCTTTTCCTCTATACTCATCATAATATGGTATAATTCCAAATCCATTTAGAACACTGGGTTCCATACAAAGTTCCCGAAAAAATTCTGCTCCGGGTATCACTTCTGAAACTGCCCTTTTTATTATCAATTCGTCATATTCCTGATGTTTCTTTCTGTTAGCCGTAGCCCATTTTTTAAATAACATTAAAGCCACGACGATAAGTGTGATTTCTATTACCGAATTGAAAATGAAAAAGTTTAAATGATTCACTTTTTTTCACTCCTTCCAAATAAAAAATCTGTTTTATTTTTCTCCCTCATAGCACATGCACCTTTTGGTATATCATACCACATATAAAGTTAAAAAAAAGCATTCCTATTTAAAAAACGGGAATACCTTCTTATCCGGCATTCCCATTTCTTTTTTAGCGATAAAATATATGGTTTCCAATTATCATGTATTCTTTATATTTAGAATAATTCGCATAACGAACATTATTAAAACAAACTAAGTTTCCAATGTTATTTACACCTGACAGTGCATCTCTCGCTGCCTGACGACAACTATCGCTTGGTCCTTTTGCAAGTCTTTTATCTAATAATCCATTATGTGCTCCCGGGAACTGTCCCTTCGCATAAATAACATCATAAATGGTACTACCAAATGCACCACTGTTTCTACGATTTACCACAACTGCACCAACTGCTAATTTACCTTCGTAACATTCCCCGCCTGCTTCCATCTCAATCAAACAAGCCAACAAATATTCATCATCATAAGTAGCAGCATTATTTACAGTGTTTTCAACCACTGTGGTCGTTTGTGTTGTTTGTGCCTGCTGTGTCTGATTCACTGTTACAGCCTGAGCCGCTTTCGCCTGTTCGGCCGCCCTTTTCTCTTCTTGTGCCTTAGCATAATCTTCAAGCATCTGATCATATTCCGCCTTGGTAATGGCAGTCTTGGTAATTTCCTTTCCGTAGGAAATTGCTTTCTCCTCTGCTGCAATTCCGGTCAAAATATATTCGGTCTTTACAAAACCTGTTACTTCGCCGGAAGTAATCTTCGTCCATTCCCCACTACTTTCTACAAGGTCACCATATGACATTCCATAAATCTTACCTACGATTTCGCTTTCTTCATCAGCATCCATTCGAATATTTAAAATTTCCATGTCCGACAGGTTTACTAAAATCTTACCATCATAGATACTTTTTGGTACTGCCAAAGACAATGCCACAGAATGTTCTTCCAAAGATAACAATTCTTCACTTCTGATATCTGCCTGAGTTAATATATCTGCCTTCGCAATAATTCCACTCATGGCTTTTGCCTTACAAACATCCTCTGAGTTTAGGTTGGCACTTAAAATGGAAAGTGATAATACCGATACAAAAGCACCTGTGATTATGCATTTATTCTTTTTCTCATTTGTAATCTGACTCATAAAAACTCTCCCTGTATTTCTTTATAACAATTATGTTAATAAATGTTACAATTTTATTACGAACATTAATATAACAGACATATTACAGGTTGTCAAGAATTTATTACAATTTTGTTACAAATTTATTTATCATAACCTAATTGCAAATATTAAATTATTGTATGAGCAGTTACTATTTTTCTTTCGCAAACTGACTATGATAAAGGGTATGATAAAATCCTTTTTTCTTTAACAATTCAGTATGAGTTCCTTGTTCAATAATATTACCATCTTTCATAACCAATATCACATCAGCCTCTTCTATGGTAGATAAACGGTGGGCAATCACAAAACTGGTACGTCCCTGCATCATAGCATGAAAGGCTTTTTGAATTTTTAACTCTGTTCTTGTATCAATACTACTGGTAGCCTCATCCAAAATTAAAATCGGTGGGTCAAGCAGCATAGCTCTTGCTATGGTAAGAAGCTGCTTCTGACCTTGTGAAATATTCCCTGCATCTTCTTCTATCATGGTATCATATCCATCTTTTAGACGTTTAATAAAGCTATGGGCATGAGCTTTTTTCGCAGCATCCATAATTTGTTCCATGGATACTTCCTTAGAACCATAGCCAATGTTTTCTTCTACCGTCCCCTTAAACAGCCAGCTTTCCTGTAACACCATACCAAATCTGCTTCTTAAATCATCTCTTTTTATTTCCCGGATATCCGTTCCATCAATGTATATAGCACCCTGGTTTACATCATAAAATCTCATTAATAAATTCACCAAGGTTGATTTTCCGGCACCGGTAGGACCAACAATGGCTACCATGTTTCCCGGACTTACCTTTAAATTCAAATCCTTTATTAATTCCACGCCTTCGCGATAAGAAAAGTCCACATGTTCAAAAACAACCTCTCCCTTTATCTCTTTCTCTAAGTTTTTCATTTGACTGTCGTCGCTTTCTTCCTCTTCATCAATCAACTGAAATACTCTTTTCGCAGATGCCAGAGCCTCCTGCAGCTGGGTCATAATGCTGGTAATCTCATTAATTGGTTTTGCAAATTGATTGGAATAGGTTAAAAAACTTGAAATATTACCAACACTTAACCCACCGGAAAGTGCCAGAAATCCACCTATTACAGTAACTGCCACATATCCAAGATTATTTACATACCGGGTGGTAGGATTAGTTAAAGAGGAATACCACTGGGCTTTTTGTCCATAAACATAAAGCTGTTCGTTCATCTTTGAGAAATTTTCCTTCGCCATATCCTCATACCCAAATGCCTTAACTACCTTAATATTTGATATCATTTCCTCTGCGTATCCATTTAATTGTCCAATGGACTGGGAGCGCTTTTGAAACATGGTAGCACTTTTTTTGGCAATGGTAGCTGCAATTGCGTAACAAACAGGAACCAGCAAAACAATAATACAGGTAATTCTTACACTAATCGTTAACATAAAAACAAAACATCCTATGATAATAATAATCCCCGACATAATTTGTGTCGTTCCCTGAAACAAACCTTCTGAAATTGCCTCAACATCATTGGTTAATCTACTGATAACATCCCCTCTGGAACTGTTATCGTAATACCTCAATGGAAGTTTGTTTAATTTATGAAAAGCATCTTTTCTAATATCTTTTACAATTTCATTTGCAACCTTAGTACTTACCACAGATAACAACCATTGGAACAACGCACTTATAAAATAAATCATAATTAATTTTATAATAATGCTGCGAAGCAACGTAAAATCAACCTGATCCTCCCCAAGCATCTTGTCAATTCCATTTCCTACCATAAGAGGAGCTAACATAGCAAGGGAATTACCAACAATGGCACAAATAAAAACAAACACTAATAATGCTTTGTACTTACCTATATATCCCCAAATGCGTTTTAATGTAGTACTTTTCTTATTTACCATTACGCTTCCCCTCCTTCCTTTCGTTCTTGTGAGAAGCAGATTTCACGATAAACCTCACAATTTTTTATTAGCTCGTCATGTTTTCCAATTCCTACCATTTCACCATCATGAAGAACGACAATCTGATCAGAATTTTTAATGGTACTCGCCCTTTGAGAAATGATAAAAGTGGTTAAATTCTTTAAATTCTCATGCAACCCCTTTCTCAAATTTACATCTGTTACATAATCCAGGGCATTAAAACTATCATCCAATATTAAAATATCCGGTTCTTTTACCAACGCCCTGGCAATGGTTAATCTCTGACGTTGCCCACCAGATACATTAGTTCCTCCTTGAGTGAGCATTGTATTATATTTTTCCGGCATCTTTTCGATAAATTCACTAGCCTGGGCAATTCTTGCAGCCTTCTTTACCTGTTCTTCCTTTGCCTCTAAGTCACCCCAACGAAGATTTTCCAATATACTGCCTGTAAACAAAACGGATTTTTGAGGAACCATTCCAATCAAATGAATTAATTCTTTTCCTTTGTATTCTTTCACATTCAGACCATTTACTTTTACTTTACCGGATGTAGCATCATAAAACCGTGGAATAAGTTGTACCAATGTAGATTTTCCGGCACCGGTACCACCAATAATACCAACTGTTTCACCTTTTTTTACCTTTAAATTAATATTGGTAAGTGCAGGTTCTTTGGTTCCTTCGTAATAAAAGGTAACATCCTCAAATTCAACTGCATAGTTACTATCTATTTCTTTTATTCCTTCTCCTTCTTTTATACTTACTTCCATGTTTAAAACCTTTGTCACTCGTCCTAAAGATGCAAAGGCTTTTGTATAAAGAACCACCAAATTCGAAACGATGATTAATGCTGCCAGAATCTGAGTGACATAATTAATAAAAGCAATGACGGAACCCACGGACATAGATCCGGAATTTACCCTTATTCCACCAATCCATAAAATCGCACAAATGGCAAAATTCATAATTAAACTTGTAAGAGGATTCAAAATCGAAGAAATTTTCCCTACACGAATCGCTGTTTTTGCATATTCTTCATTGCTGTTTTCAAATTTTTCTTCCTCGTAGGATACCTTTGAAAATGCACGAATCACCCGTACTCCAGCCAGATTTTCCCGTACTACCAAAGCAATCTGATCCAGTTTTTGCTGCACCTTCTTATATAGAGGCACCGTCTTTATCATAGTCACCGCCAGTACAATAATAAACATAGGTAGTACCACCATTAATACTACCGATAGTTTAACATCCAGATTTACTGCCATAACAACACCACCAACACATAAAAATGGTGCTCTTATTACCAGACGTATCAACATAGCAACCGCCGTTTGTAACTGATTTACATCCGCAGTCAGTCGGTTTATCAAAGACGTGGTTCCAAAATCATCTATTTCCGCATTTGAAAAAGACATAATCTTATCAAACATTGCATTTCTTAGTTTTGTTCCAAATCCCTGGGATACTATGGAGGCAGTATATTGGCAAATCAAAGCACTTACAATACCAACTGTAGCAGTGCAAAACATAACACCTCCCATCTTTATTACATAACTTTTATCCCTCATCAATACCCCATTATCTACTGCCAATGACATAAAATATGGTAGAAATAACTCTAATACTGCTTCTACCAGCTTAAAAAAAGGACCAATGATCAAGAGCCATTTATATTCCTTTAAATATTTGAATACCGTCCTCATGCTTTCACCAAACCTTTCCTATGTACTTTTTTCTATAATTTATGATTCTTGCCCTTAAAAAAGAAAGCGGCTAGAACTTCTAACCGCCTTCCTTCCTATTATAATTCCTAATTTAGTCTAAACTATGCAACTATACTGTCAAAAGATATGTAATATTTTTCTTATTTATTCACACCATTTTCTAGTGATAACTGATATACATCAATTCGATAGGCATCCATTTCTCCCAATCCTAAGAATACACATCCGTATTCCCAACCATGTTCCAACTTTGATTTACGAACAATCTTTATAATAGCATGGAAGGTTTCCTTCGTCCAAATCTCAACATCCGTATCAAAAAAACCATCTTCCGGCAATTCAACTTCAGAGGTAAATCCCATTCCATCCCTTGAGATATTAAAAGTATGAATCTCTACATTATTTAATCCTCTTTTTTCGTCTTCCAAGGATAAATTATTTATCTTTAGAATTACATTCATGTCCATTCTTTTATTTCGTCTTTTATCATTCATAGTCAAAGCGCCCTCCCAAATTTTCTATTGAATAAACATTGCGTCACCGAAGCTAAAAAAGCGATATCGATTCTTAATCGCTTCGTTATAAGCATTTAATATCATTTCCCTGTCTGCCAATGCTGAAACCAACATCAATAAAGTAGACTCCGGTAAATGGAAATTCGTAATCAAAGCATCTACCACTTTAAAGGTGTAACCCGGATAAATAAAAATATCTGTCCACCCTGAAGCCTCCCGTACCCTGCCGTCTTCGTCTCCAATGGTTTCCAATGTCCTGGTACTGGTAGTCCCTACTGCAATCACCCTCTTATGATTTTCTTTTGCTTGATTAATGATATCTGCATCTTCCTTCGACAAGCAGTAATACTCCGAATGCATATGGTGTTCCAATATATTATCTACTTTTACAGGCCGAAAGGTTCCAAGACCTACATGCAACGTAACCTGAGCAATCTTAATTCCTTTTTTCTTTATTTCTTCCAACAGTTCATTCGTAAAATGCAATCCAGCTGTAGGTGCAGCGGCTGAACCATCATACTTTGCATAAACTGTCTGATATCTGTCTTTATCTTCCAATTTATGAGTAATATAGGGTGGTAATGGCATCTCACCCAACTGGTCCAAAATCTCTTCAAAAATTCCCTTATATTCAAAATGTACCAAACGATTTCCATCTTCCAGCACATCAGTGATTTCCCCAACAAGCAAACCATCTCCGAATACAATCCTGGCTCCCACACGAGCTTTTTTTCCTGGTTTTACCAGTGTTTCCCAAATATCATCTTCTTTACGTTTTAATAATAGAAGTTCAATCTGAGCCTTCGTGTCTTCTTTTTCTCCAATCAAACGAGCCGGAATCACCTTTGTATTATTAATAACAAGGCAGTCTCCCTCGTTCAGATGCTCTATAATATTTTTAAAATGTCTATGCTCAATCTGTCCATTCTCTTTATTTAACACCATCAATTTAGAACTGCTTCTATCCTGAACCGGATCCTGAGCAATCAGTTCTGGCGGTAAATCATAGTAAAAATCAGATAACTGCATCTTTCTTACCTCTTTATTTAATGTAAATTTTTACTGTTTAAGTAACAGCCGACATTTACTGTCAAGCCACGTAATTACATGATTCAAATGTCGGTTTCTGCCTTGAAACCTAAAATTATATCCAGAAACTAATATGTTAATGTTCTCAATAAATATATCCTTATCGTTTCCGGAAACACTGTAAAATAAGGGATAGGTGTAAGTTCTCCTATCCCTTATTTCCTAGTTATAATCATATAGCCTTAAATATCATTTGTCAAGATTTTTTAAGCACGAGTTATAATTCTCATTTTCTGAAATGGTAACATACTTATTTAATACATAATTAAATTCAGCACCAACAAAAACCATAATCATACAAAAATAAAGCCACAACATAGCAATTACGATTCCTGCCAGGCTTCCATACATATATGAAAAATCACTAATTTTATCTACATAAATACCAAAAACATACGAAATCGTAATCCAGCTTACTGCTGCCATGAAAGCACCCGGTAGTTCATCTCGAATTTTTGATTTCCGATTTGGTATGGCACAATATATGATCAAAAAAAGAAATGTAAAAAACACCAAACCAAACACATTTCGAAAAGATAAAATAAAATCAATCAATTTAACCAAAAATCCCGCCTTACTACCAATCATATGATAAAGCTTATTTCCAAACACCAGCACCAATAAAGACAATATCAATCCCAAAGCAAAAACTAACGTATAGATACTACTAAATACCCTTGTTAAAAAATAATTCCTTGATTCTTTTACTTCATACACTTTATTTAATCCATTTGAAATCGCCATCACCCCTCGCCCGGATGACCAGATTGCCGCAACTACAGAAAGTGAAAGCACTGTAGAAGATGCTTTGGTATATAATTCATTTATAATATTATTTATATATTCGCTTAGATTTTCCGGCGCAAGTGTAATGATATATTTCGTTACATATTCCTGTTCCACCGGCAAAATTCTGATGAGTGTCATTAAAAACATAACAAAAGGAAAAAAAGATAAAATAATAAAAAATGCCCCCTGTGAAGCAAACGCAGTAACATGGTCGTTTTTCACTTTTTGAACTATTTCATCAAAACATTTTATCTTTTTCATGCTTTTTCCTCCTCGCCGAAATCGATGATTCGAATCGTTTGGGCATTTCCTTTTTATTAAGTTTGTCTTAGTCGATTGCGAAACTATAATATTTTATGTGAAAGTGATTCAAAAGTAACAAAACAATGCAGGCACGCTTTCGCTGCGTTCGGCTCTTATCGGTATATTTTCATCAGATTTTGTCCTTCAAAATAATATTCTAATATCTCCACGTAGGAACATCCCTCTTTTGCCAGTTCATTCGCTCCATTCTGACTCATGCCCGCTCCGTGTCCATAACCGCCTCCATAAATCATATACCCATCTTCCTCCATTATGCCATAAAAATATCCACTTGGCAAAAGTTTCATGGATTTATTTATTTCATTATCCTGTTTTATTAGCTCCAATCCTTCCGGAGACAATATACTTCGTATATCATACTCACTAATATAATTTATTTTTCCTTCTTCTCCTTCAACGGTTAATACCTTAGCTACACCACTTTCACCTCTTAAAGAGACCTTGATATTTTTTATCTTTCCTACACCTACCCTGCTTTCCAGAATTTCATATGGTATTTTTACCCTCCATCGAAAATATGGGTATTCCTGTTCTAATCCTTCCGTTTCTTGAAGCATTTTCATCAGCTCCCCTTCTTTCTGCAGGTTTTCATTTTCTATCACAGCAGAAACATCCACCAATTCCTGTTCCATATCCCCTATCCAAATATCTTCAGGTTTAGATAAAACCCCACAGGAAGTAGAAAAATAATACGCAGTACCTATATTTTTACCTTCCATTAAAATTACTCCTCCGGTTTGATCCACCGCCTTCATGCTTTCTTCTTGTAATGTTTTATTTGCATATACCTGCGAACCAACACTGTCATCCAGATGACAACCAAAAACGTCATCCAGACCATTTCGAATCTTTGCTACTGCGTAAGTTCTTGCACAGACCGCTTGAGCCTTTAGCGCTTCTGACTCATAACTTACCGGCATTTCACTCGGTATTACTAAATATAAGTATTTCTCTAAATCCACTTCATTAATCATAATAATTCCATTTTTTGTATAAGTAAGCTCTATCTTCCCAAAATAAGAAGGATTTTCATTTCCCCGTAGTATAGAATAAACTGTAATCATTCCGTTTTCACCCACGCTAGAAATTTTAACTTTGTCTTCCTTTATTTCATCCGCTGTAAACGTAATTTGTTCATTCTCAAGACAGCGTATGACTTCTCCGTTCTTTTCCACAATCATACCAGCGCTACTCCCCAAACAAATACTTTGATGATATTTCGAAAGATAGTCTGTGTCAGATATCAAAACCCTGATATCTGATGAAATCTGAAATGGAATGATACCTCTTAACCCGGTATGAAACTGCTTGGATTCAGAAATAGCGAATATTTCCATCCCACTCTTATATGCATTCCTTATTATTTCCCCACCAAATATTCCATAGAAAATTAAACAAATTACGATAATATCTTTATACTTTCTTTTCACTTCAACACTCCGATTAATTATGTGTTAGTTTCATTACATCTTAGTTTTCCCTTTAAACAAACAAAAGAAAAAGCAGCATAAGCTGCTTTTTCTTTTGTAAACCCAAAATGCCGTTACCTATAATTTTGACGCCTAGCTAAGCTAGGTGGGTTTCCTCATGTAAATACTCTGTCTTCCTCTGCGCAATGAAGGCCTGACATACCTTTACGAATATCGGAATCCCGTCAAAAGAAATGTAGGTTCAAAACAATAGGTGTTCTCGTACATTTCAGGCATCTGTTTCATTTCTTCTAATATGATTATATATTAGTTATATGTAAATTTCAATGCAAAAATGTATATAAATTTTTACCAATTCTTTTACATATATTCCATAGACTTTGAGACCTCAATATGTTATACTAGAGACAGTATTTTCGCCAAAATATGAGAGTGGACTTTAGGAGGATAAAATCATGAGAAACTGTTTAGTTGCACAATCAGGTGGTCCAACAGTAGCCATTAATGCCAGCTTGGCCGGTGTCATTGATGGAGTATTAAGAAGTGATTATTTTGATAATATATATGGTTCCGTAAACGGAATTCAGGGTGTTTTACATGAGAATTTAATTGACTTACAACGTACTTTTAATAAATCTGATCGTTCCATCGAAAGATTAAAAGTATCTCCATCCATGTATCTTGGTTCTTGTCGCTATAAATTAAGTTCATTCGAATCTGATTCTTCCGAATATGAAAAAATCTTTTCTATCTTTTTAAAGCACGAAATAAAAGCCTTTTTCTATATTGGTGGTAATGATTCTATGGATACTGTTGCAAAACTTAGTAACTACGCTAAATTAAAGGGATATGATATTAGTATCTTGGGAATTCCTAAAACCATCGATAATGACTTATGTGTAACGGATCATACTCCTGGATATGGTTCAGCAGCAAAATATGTTGCTACTTCTCTTTTAGAAATTGCTCATGATACCTATATTTATGATACCCAAAGCGTGACAATTGTAGAAATCATGGGACGTGATGCCGGCTGGCTGACTGCCGCCAGCGCCCTCGCCAGAAATGAATACAGCCATGCACCTCACTTAATCTATTTACCAGAAACCCAATTTGATGTTAATTCCTTCATAAATGATGTAAAAATCCAATTAACCAAACAACAAAATGTTATCATTGCTGTTTCTGAAGGAATTAAAACTGCTGATGGTAAGTATGTAAGTGCCCAGTCTGCCAAAACTGATATTTTTGGTCACGCTCAGCTAAGCGGAACCGGTAAATATCTGGAAATGTTGGTAAATGACCAGATTGGCTGCAAGGTTCGCTCCATTGAATTAAACGTTCTTCAAAGAAGTGCCATGCACTGTGCTTCCCTTACTGATTTAAATGAATCTTTTGCTTTAGGTGTTACTGCAGTTCAACTTGCGGAACAAGAAGTTACAAATGCCATGTTGGTAATAAAACGTGTTTCGGATTATCCATATCAATATAAAATTTCCTGTACGGATGTTTCTGATGTAGCAAATGATACCAAATTCATTCCAGCAGAATGGATTTGCCCTGAAGGAAATGATGTTTCACAAGATTTTATTACTTATGCCAAACCATTGATTTGTGGGGAACCAATGTTAGAATATAAAGACGGATTACCATATTATCTTCCAATCCGTCATCTTCTATAATATTTCTAACTACTAATTAAAAACTTTCCAATACAAAACATTAATCATAGAATTGTAATATCAAAAAAACTTTGAACCAGGAAACACTTCCTGATTCAAAGTTTTTTTATGCTTTCTTCTTATCTTCTATAGGATTTTCTTTTAGTATTTCTACATCCAGATAACCATACTCTGTAAGTTTATTTCTTATTTTAATTTTCATTTCTTCATTACAATTTAAATATACTTTGCGGAACAATTCGTCCACGTATTCGTTCCATTTCTGATATATTCTCTTCTTTTTCTCTTCTTCTGATATCTGTTTTGGTTTGTTTTGAGAAGAATTTTTCTTCTTTTTCTTCTTAGAATTAGTCTGGGACGAATTATTTGTCACATTTTCTCCATTTGAAATCTTTTCTAATTCTTCTTTTACTACAATGTTTAACTGATATATCTGATCTAAAAGCTCATCAAATCCGTCCTCTTCTTCCACAAAATAATGATAATATTTTTCTTCCTCAGAAGCTTCCGCCTGTTCAACTTCTTCCACGATGTACCAAAAACTTCTGGAGGCACTAATAATTCTCTTTTTCACCATACTAATTTTTTCTTTTATTCTGGCATTTGTTTCTTCTCTTTCTTTTTCGAGATGAAACTGAATATATTGAACAGTCCACACTGTCAAATATATAAAAAATACAATTAATACTACCGCTAATATCGAAACAATCATCGATTTGTCCATATTTTCCTCCATTCCGAAGTGTAATACATCTTTTCATTACAAATTTAGACACACAAATATATTATAGCTTAAAAAACGACAATCGTCAAGATTCAGAAGCAAAATCCGGTTCGAATTGACCTATTAATGTTACTGTTCACTCAGTAACCTAACACTTGCTGTCAGGTTATTTAATAGCATGATTTAGGGGTTAGTTTTAAACTTTGCGAAGCGAATTTGCATGTAAAAACCGATAGGTAACTGTCCATAGGATAATATCATATTAGCCCTTTCACTGATTTCATAAAACATTAAAGAATTTTACAAAAAAAAGAACAGACCTTTAAACATTATAAGGTCTGTTCCAATGTAAGAAAGAAAGGAAAAAATGATATTTAAACAATTTGTGATAATTATCTCATCAACATTTATCATTACAAGCATATTATACAGCAAAAATACTAATTAGTAAAGTATTTTTTTTATTTTTTTATCATTTTCCACGAAACATTTTTCTCCATTTACCAATCATTCCTATATAAGCAGTGATTTTATACAAAAAAAGTATAAAATCTGCTCTTTTTTCATGCGCCATTACACAATTTCAACATTTCATTTAAAACACTCTTGATGAATTATGTATGATGCAAATTCTTCCATGATAAAGCCTATAAATAATCCCGGCTAAATCATTCTGTTACTTTCTTTTCTTTTTCTTACCTTTTAATATAGCGTAAGAAGCCCCGGCCAAAACTACAACACCTGCTGCCACTCCGGCTACTGCCTTCCATGGGAATGACTTTTTCGCATCAGGCTTCACTTCACCTTGCACTAATACCAAAGCAGAAATTGGTTCTACTGAAATTTCTCCACCCTTTACAGTTTCAATCACTTCAGTACCAGCTTTATTTCCCTTAATACATACCTGCCATTCACCCTCAGGAATGGTAACTGTCGCTGCTTCTCTATTTGCATTATAAATAACACAGATTGCATCCGCACATTCTCCATTTGGCTTATTTTCAATGGTATATGCAACTACATTTTCAGGTACATCTTCAATAAAGGTTAAGTTTGCTTCAATTTCAGCTGTTGTGGTCATTCTCAAACCAGCATGAGCTTTTCTGAATTCAATTAAGCCCTTATAGTAATTAAATACTTCCTGATTTTCGGTATATTCATCCCATTTAATGCTGTTCGTTGCATCCGAAGATTTATAGCTATTTTCATCAAATCCGGTTCCATCCGCATTTGGTTTACTTCTTAAAATTTCTTCTCCCGCCTGCATAAAAGGTACGCCTTGTGCAGTATACACAATCGCTGCAGACAACAAATTCATCTTCACTCTATCTTCTACAGTATCCTCTGGATTTGATAAAGCCAATTTATCCCAAAGAGCCAAATTATCATGACAAGAAACATAATTGATGGTTTGTGTTGGAGCCGCTGCCCAATATGCATTTACATCTGTTCCAACCTTATCATAATCCACTCCTGAATAATTTGTAGCAGCAATTACACCGGATTTGATTCTTTCTTCTTGTCCAGCTTTTCCTGATACAAATCCTTGATCTGCATCATCAAATACACTTCCCTTAATACCATCACGGATATCATCACTAAAAGCTCCTACCCCTTCATAGGTAACAGCATTTTTCTTAAGTGCACGGAATACATCAGCAGTAGCACAGGTTCCACCTGTCCAGCCTTCACCATAAATAATGATAGAAGGATCAATTTCATTTAACGCTTTTTTTACAGCCATCATAGTTTCAATATCCAAAATACCCATAAGGTCAAAACGGAAACCATCAATATGGTATTCACTTGCCCAATAAGTTACTGAATCTACGATATATTTACTTACCATGGCACGTTCTGATGCAACCTCATTACCACAACCTGAACCATTAGAATATGCACCTGTTTCTGTATAACGATAAAAATAATTAGGTACTGTTCTATTAAAATAAGAATTATCTGTTTCTGCTGTATGGTTATATACTACATCCATGACAACACGGATATCATTGGCATGTAATGACTGTATCATCTGTTTAAATTCGTTTACTCTTACTTCTCCATGATATGGGTCGGTAGAATAAGAACCTTCTGGAACATTATAATTATATGGGTCATATCCCCAGTTAAATTGTGCTTCATCCAGTTTTGTTTCGTCTACCGAATTTGGTGAATAATCATACACTGGTAATAATTGCACATGTGTAATTCCTAATTCCTTTAAATAATCCACGCCAGTAGATAACCCTGAGGAATTCTTCGTGCCAGTTTCAGTAAATGCAAGGTATTTTCCTTTGTTTACCATACCAGAAGACTCATCAATAGAGAAATCTCGTACATGTATTTCCCAAACAGATGCATCGGTTGGATTTACAAATTCCGGTTTTTTATCCTTATCCCATCCTTCTGGGTCAGTAGAATCCAAATCTATTACCATACCACGTTGTCCATTCGCACCGGTAGTTCTTGCATATAAATCCACAGTTTCTTTTGTTTTTTCTGATACGGTTACGGAGTATGTATAATAAACCCCATTTAAATCACCATCTACAGTTATTGCCCAAACACCCTTGTCTTCTTGATTCATTTGCTTCACTTCATAAGCTTCGCCTTCTAATCCGTCTTTAAAAAGATTTAAGCATACATTGCTGGCGGTCGGTGCCCATACCTTAAATACTGTACTATCCTTAGTATAATTTGCACCTAAATCATTCCCATCATAATAATAAGTTTCTTCAAATTCTTTACTTGAAAATACATTTCCCATCTCTACTAACTTATCTCCATATCCTTGAATTTCTAATGTATAGGTTCTGTCAAGAGCCAGGTTTTCATTCATAATAATTACTGCTTTGTTTACAACCTGTTCTTCCTGAGCTTCAAACTCCTTAATTTCATAAGTATTACCGGATTCATCCTTTAAAGTAAACATAGCTTTGGTTTCCGGTAAGGATAAATCAAGTGGTGCTGTTATCTGAAAACTGATTTCATTCGCACTATCTAGAGAAACTGACATAATCTTTGGAGTAAGATCCACTTCCTCCCTACTCAAATACACCTTTTCTTCTCCTTGTACCAGATAAATCTCATTTGTTTCAGACAAATCCACATAACGGTCTCCATCAAAATCCTTTGCATCCCATTCATTTAGTTTTACAATAAATCCTACACTATCTTCTGTCGTCACCCCAGGAACACTGAACGTACCTACAGCACCAAATTCATCAACAGAAGTAAATTCATAAGCAGCTCCGTCGCCGCCTTGTGGCCACAACCACAAATTCCATCCATCATAATTCTGGTCATATCTATGATAGTGTATGGTTAATTGTGTGTCACCAGTGTTTTGATTTTGAGCCTGTTCTTCCTTCGCTGCTTCTAAATCATATGGTGTCGCACCATCCTGTGGTTCATAAGAAAATTCTTTTTCTCCGCTTTTTACCCAAATTTCAGCAAAGCCATCTTTGAGTTCAATGAACCGGTCTTCGCCGCAATCTTTATCTTCCCATTCATTCAATCGGATAATAAATCCTACTTTCGAAAGGTCCTCTGAAGTCTGATATACTGCAATTTTACCAAAATCATCCTCCGCCTTAAATTTTACTTCTTTACCGGAGCCTCCTTCCGGCCACATCCAAACATTCCATCCATCATAATCCTCACCACCTCTTTGGTAATGAAGGATTACCGTTGTTTGTGCTGCTTCTACCCTGTTTGCCGGAAACCACCGGTTTCCGAAAGCAGTTAAAAACAGAACCACAAGAAGAAAGCCTGCACATATCTTTCTTTTGTTCATTACATCATCTCCTATTTTTTATTTTATATATCATAAATACAATATTATGAATCCACATCTGATTCCACATACGTTGGAACACCAGTAAATTTATAGATTTTTTCATCCAGCTCTTTTACTTTTGCCGAAGGCTCATAACCTTCTGACTGACCAAACAAAAACTCATGTAATGCTGACACATTGTAACATAAACCACAAGGAACAAGACAGTCTCCTAATGACCCTAATGATTTCACCGGGGTAAATTGGAAAGGAAAACTCTTTGTTTCTCCTATTTTATATTTTGTAGCGTCCTTTGCCAATCCTAGCACTTCTGATAAAGAAACACTAGTTGAAATCATAGGAAAAACCTCATCAATAATATTATTCAATGTTTTTAAATTCATCGTCTGTGCCTTTTTTACCAACAATGAAATCACCAGTCTTTGTCTTTCTGCTCTGGCATAATCATCTCCCGTTCCGGATTTACGGATACGACAATAAGTTGTAACCTGATTTCCATCCATATGGACAAGACCATACTCCTCCACAAAGTTACATGTCTTTCCGGTTGATTCTGCAGTTCCTACAATATGACGATTTATTTCCTCCATTTCTGCTTTGGATATTTCGATATCCAGGCCACCCACTTCATCTACCGCAGTTGCTACCGCACTCCAGTTTACTGCTGCGTAATCTTTAATCTTCAAATCCAGATTTTTGTTGAGCTGTGCGATAGCAAGCTGTGGCCCACCAATAGAATAAGCAGCATTCGCTTTTCTTAGAGCATAATCATTTTTTGTATTTTCTTCATCCGGACACATCAGTAATGTATCTCGATATACTGACACCATCTTAATTTCTTTTGTCTTATTATTTATGCTTAAAATAATAATACAGTCACTGTTGGATGTATCAATTACGGAAGCCGATCTGGCATCCACACCAAATAATGCAATATTGGTGAATCCGCTGGCTTCTTGGACCTCATCATTGAAAGCCAATGCTTCCTCATCAAGACTCGTTGTATCAATAAGTCCCCATTTATCCAACACATACTTAACTCCAACACCCATAGCAAGCAACAGAAACATCACCACAATTTCGAGGGCAAGAATACGCTTTAATCGTCTTTTTCTTTTTGCCGCCTTTGTAAGTTTCTTCTTTTTTTTGTTACCTTCTGCCTCTATTATCTTTGTACTCATTATAAATGAACCCTTCCTTCGTTACGCTTCATAGCCTTTCTCTTTGATTACATTAATCACATGACGGGTATAGCTGTCACAAAGTTCTTCAGTGGCTGCTTCTACCATAACACGGATTAATGGCTCTGTTCCGCTTTCTCTAACTAAAATTCTTCCATCTTCTTTTAATTCCTGTTCCACATAAGCTACTGCTGCCTGTACATCCTTATCTTCATGTACCGTCTTCTTATCTTTTACTCTAATATTCACTAATTTTTGTGGTAAAATTTTCACATCCGATACAAGACTTGCCAAAGTCGCTTTTTGCTCCGTCATTGCCTCCATAACTCTTAAGGAAGTAAGGATTCCATCTCCTGTAGCTGCATACTTACTGAATATAATATGACCGGACTGCTCTCCACCCAGACAATGGTCATTTGCTAACATATTTTCATAGACATATTTATCCCCAACTGCAGTTTTCTCATAAGAAATTCCGATTTTATCCAGAGCCTTATATAATCCAAGGTTAGACATAACGGTTGTTACAATGGTATTATTGCTTAATTCTCCTTGTGCTTTCATAAACTTGCCACATACATAAAGAATTAAATCCCCATCTACTACATTACCATTTTCATCTACTGCGAAACAACGGTCTGCGTCTCCATCATAAGCAAATCCCACATCTAACTGATTTTCCTTTACAAACGCCTGTAATGCCTCGATATGGGTTGAACCGCAGTTTTGATTAATATTAGTACCATCCGGTTCATTGTGTATTACATAAGTTTTAGCCCCTAACGCATCAAATACATTTTTAGCAATTGCAGAAGCGCTTCCGTTAGAACAATCCAGTCCAACCTTATAGTTTTTGAAAGATCGGGTTGCTGTTGAAATCAGCATTCCAATATAACGATTTCTTCCTACTGAATAATCCACTGTTTTTCCAATATTATCTCTGACTGCCAATGGAAGCTCCTCTATTTCTCCATCAATATACGCTTCAATCTGGTTTTCAATTTCTGCTTCCAATTTATGTCCTAACTGATTAATTATTTTAATTCCGTTATCATAAAAAGGATTATGGGAAGCCGAAATCATAATTCCACAATCGAATCCTTCTGTCCGAACCACATATGAAACACTTGGAGTTGTTGTGACATGAAGAAGATATACATCTGCTCCAGATGCAGTCAAACCTGCAACCAAAGAATATTCAAACATATAGCTACTTCTTCTGGTATCCTTTCCTATTACAATTTTAGCCTTCTTTTCTTTTCCATAATACCAACCCAAAAATCTTCCTACTTTATAGGCATGCTCTACATTCAATACTACATTGGCTTCTCCCCTGAAACCGTCTGTACCAAAATATTTACCCATGGTTTTTCCCTCCTTACTCTACCGTAACTGATTTTGCAAGATTTCTAGGTTTGTCTGCATCCAATCCTTTGGCAACAGAAACATAATATCCAAATAACTGCAGAGGAATTACGGACAAAGAACCTTGAAAGCAAGGATGTGTTTTTGGAACATAAACGGTAAAATCAGCTATCTCTTCGATTTTTTCATTTCCTTCCACTGTTAACGCAAACACATAAGCACCTCTTGTTTTTACTTCTACAACATTACTTTGTGTTTTTTCAAACAAATCCGGCTGGGTTAATACAGCAACCGTCAATATATCATCCTCGATTAAAGAAATCGTACCATGCTTCAATTCTCCTGCTGCGTATGCCTCAGAATGGATATATGAAATTTCTTTTAGTTTTAAGGAACCCTCGAGAGAAATGGCATAATCAATTCCTCTTCCGATAAAAAACACATCTTTCGCATTCGCATACTTACTGGCAAACCATTGAATTTTTTCTTTATCTCCCAATATGGTCTTTATCTTTTCCGGTAATAATTGTAATTCTTTTATTAACTCATCATATTCTGCTTTATCAATAGTATCCCTGTTTTTGGCAAATAGAATCGCAAGCAAATATAATGCAGTAAGCTGCGTACTATATGCTTTGGTCGTAGCTACGGCAATTTCCGGTCCGGCCCATGTATACATAATATTATCTGCTTCTCTTGCTATGGAGCTTCCCACTACATTTACGATTCCAAGCACCTTGGCTCCCTTACTTTTTGCTTCTTTTAATGCTGCTTTGGAATCTGCAGTTTCACCTGACTGGCTGATAATAATAACCAACGAATTTTCTTCAATAATTGGATTACGATATCTAAATTCGGATGCCAGGTCAATCTCTACCGGAATTCTCGCCAGTTTTTCAAATACATATTTTCCAACCACTCCTGTATGATACGCGGAACCACATCCTACAATGTATATTTTCTTAATTTCTTTCATTTCTTCCGGCGTCATACAAAGCTCATCAATGACAATTTCTCCATCTTTGATTCTAGGACGAATCGTATCTTCAATCGCTTTGGGCTGTTCGTAAATTTCTTTTAGCATAAAATGTTCATATCCGCCCTTTTCAGCAGCTTCAATATCCCATTCTATCTGATGCATTTCTTTCTCAACCGGTTCCACATCTTCATTGTAAAAAGAAACGCTATCCTTCGTAAGTTTCACAATTTCCAGATCTTCAATGAAATAAACATTTCTGGTATACTTTAAAATTGCCGGCACGTCAGATGCAATATAATTTCCTTCTGCTGAAACACCAACAATCAAAGGACTATCCTTTCTCACTGCATACACTTCATCCGGATGTTCTTTAAAAACAATACCTAACGCATAAGATCCCTTTACACGATGGATGATTTTCGCAATGGTTTCAATCGGATTTCCGGTATGGTAATACTCTAACATATGTGCAATTACTTCTGTATCCGTTGCAGAAACAAACTGAAATCCCCTACTTTCTAATTTTTCACGTAAAACCTGATAATTTTCAATAATACCATTATGTACAACTGCAACAGTCTTATTGGTATTATACTGCGGATGTGCATTCACGACAGATGGTTCTCCATGAGTTGCCCATCTTGTATGGCCAATCCCTACTGTTCCATCTAAATTTTTTCCATCATTGGTTAAATCTCTTAATGCCTGCAGTCTTCCTTTGGCTTTGACCACTTCTAACTCAGTTCCATTATAAACAGCAACTCCGGCTGAATCATATCCTCTATACTCTAATTTAGACAATCCATCTAATAAAATAGGTGCAGCTTGATTAACTCCCGTATAACCAACGATTCCACACATAAAAGCATCCTCCTTAATATCAATTAATCGCATTATAAAGCTGTTCCATTAAAAACAGCCATGATATCATCTTTAAATTATATCATTTAATTATAATCTCTTCAAGAAAAAGATATTTACAAAATTCTTACACTAATTTCTTATATAATGTTTGAAATAAAAAAAGAAAATGTACAGAAACAATTTTTCCATACATTTTCCTTTCACAACCTGTTTTTATTCTATATTTTCAGCTGAACCATTCACTTTTTCCTTCAAAGCATCATCCGGATTTACACATGCACCGGAACCATTCAATTCATATCCTTCTACAACAGTGGAATAATACATTCTTCCTTCTGAGTCAAGATAATAATAATTTTTTCCGTCGAAAATCCATTCTGTCTCCATTACTCCGTCTTCCGGATTCATATAATACCAGTCAGCTCCCGAACGAATCCATCCGATTTTCATATCTCCATTTACAGCATCCAAATAATACCAGTCTTCTCCTAATAATAACCACCTGGTTTTCATAACGCCACTTTCTATGTCGAAATAATATTTCTTCCCTTTCACTTCATTCCAACCGGTTTTCATATCTCCATTCACCGGGTCCAGGTAATACCAGACAGCTCCCTGGAAAATCCATCCTGTCTTCATATCACCGTTTACAGCATCCAGATAATACCATTTGTCATCAACAAATTCCCAATCAGTCTGCATCTTTCCTTCAGAATCGAAGAAGTACCATTTGCCATTTATGTATCTCCAACCTCTGGCATTTCCTGAATATTCAATGTAATACCAATGATTCTCAACCTGATTCCATCCTATATGTAATCCATTCGCCCTCGCTCCGTTTGGACTAAAATAATATGTTTTCCCTTCTATGGTAACAACCGCATCCCTTACCATCTTTCCATCCCCAGAAAGATAGTAGGTACTTCCTTCATATTCCAACCATCCTGTCTGCATCGCACCGCCAGACTGAAAATAATAATATTCCCCATTAATTTCCTGCCATCCGGTTAAACGCTTGTTATTTGCAAGATAAAATACTTCTCCGGTAACACCTTTAATAAATCCATCATTCGCTGCATATTTTTTCGCCAAAGACTTTGAATAGTCTTTATACAACATATTCATATCTACATTACCTTTGATGCCATCCACCTGTGCCTTACTAGAACACTGCCACATGCTATAATTTCCACCATAGGTAGTTACTGTATTATACTGCGCCACCCAAATATCGTATTGGGACAACTGATTCACATCCACCATGGTTGTCAACCATGATTTGCTGGCATATAACGCCGGCTGGTATCCTGCCTGTCGAACCACTTCACAGAAAGCTTTTACCAAATCCGTCCGTTCCTGTTTTGTAAGACTTTTCTGACAAGCATCTTCTAAATCATATGCAACCGGAAAATTAATCGGATACCCCTTAATTTGTTCCAGCAACGCAAATGCTTCTTCCTGTGCTTCTTTCTTAGTAGTAGCATAAGAATACAAATATACTCCTAAATTCAGTCCACTGTCTGTTGCACCTTTTAAATTGTTATGAAAATATTCCAAATGTTTCGGATTGTAAATATAATTCGGTCCAACCATAACAAACTCTATGTCATCTTCCACTACCTGATTCCAGTCAATAGGCTGTGTCTGATTCTGATAACGTGAAATATCTATTCCTTTTGCCATGGCGGATATTCTCTTTCCTCCATAACCATTTACATATGTATTATCAATTTTTTCATACGCTTTTGCTGCTGTATTGCTATCATAAAAATACAATTCATTTCCATTCATGGTATACCAGCCTTGTTGGATTTCCAACCGACCATTCGACAAAAAATTTAATTCCTGTCCTTCGATATATTGCGAACCGGTCAACATAGCACCTAACGGTCCCTTTTCATTATCCGACAAATAATACCAAAGGGCACCTGCTTCATTAAACCAACCCGTTTTCATTTTTCCTTCATTATTAGGATCCATGTAATACCAGTTACCATTAATAAATTTCCATCCGGTAATCTGAATCCCTGTTACCGGATCAAAATAATACCAGTCATTATCCAGTTGCATCCATCCGGTAGCCATTCTACCATCCACTTTTTCATAGACTTTCGTTCCATCCGAATTCGTTTTGAATCCCGTTTCTGCTTTTATTCCACTATTTGACAAAAGAACACAACCCAAACTAAAGGCTGCAGTTACTGTCAGAAATCGTATTTTGTTTTTTAATATCGACATTATTTTTTCCTCCATCTTTCTTTACACGACTCATAATATCAAAAATTGACCACAGTCACATAAAATTATATCTATTACAGTGAAAAATGTCAATTCTTATCGAAATGTAAATATTGGAAATATTAGAAGTTCTATTTTTTAAATAATTTTTTAAAGTTTTTTAAATTGTAAAATTTCCACTTGCATTTTATTAAAATCCAGTGTATACTGTTCATAAATCTTTGATTTTGGTTATTTTTGAACACATTAAAAAAGAAAGGAGCCATAATTGTCCATTTTCGGTACAATATAATGATAATTATGATTAACATCATCGAATTATGTCGTAACATTTTAGCTGAACCTGAGATTTCTCAGCGAAAACTTGCAGTTAACCTTAACATTTCATTAGGAAAAACCAACGCACTACTAAAGGATGCTGTTGAAAAAGGATATCTTGAAAAAACAGAAAAAGGATATCTTCTTACAGAAAACGGAAAACAATTAATAAACGAACACAAAGTAGATAATGCCATCATAATGGCAGCCGGCTTTGGTTCACGTTTTGTCCCTCTTACTTTCGAAAATCCGAAAGGGTTGGTGGAAGTGTTCGGAGAACGGATGATTGAACGTCTGATTCTTCAATTACATAATGCAGGCATTACTGATATTACTATCGTTGTCGGCTATTTAAAAGAAAAGTTTGAATACCTGATTGATAAATACAATGTAACTTTAATTTATAATAGTGAATATCGGACTAAAAATAATTTATCTACCTTATATCTTGTGAAGGATAAACTTAAAAACACTTACATCCTTTCCTCTGACAACTGGATACGTGATAATATCTTCCATAAATATGAATCGAAAAGCTGGTATTCCTGCATCATGGCAGAAGATGTCACAAAAGAATGGTGTGTCAGCACAAACAAACAAAAACGCATTACCGATATTACCATTGGTGGTAAGAGTTCACAAATTATGTGTGGTCCGGTTTATTTTACAAGGGAATTTTCTCAAAAAATAACACCTTATCTGGAAGAGTACTATCACCGCCCAGGTACCGAGGACTTTTATTGGGAAAACATTCTCATTGACCATTTAAATGAATTGGAAATGTATGTTAATTCCGTTGAAAATGATGTTCTATATGAATTTGATAATCTGGAAGAACTTAGAAACTTTGATACCAGTTATCAGATTAACTCAAAGAACAAAGCACTTTCCTGTATCAGCAAGATACTGAACGTACCGGAAAATGAAATCACAAACATCCGATGTTTAAAGGCAGGAATGACAAATAAGTCCTTTTTATTCGAAGCAAAAGGAGAATCTTTCATCTTCCGTATACCAGGTCCCGGAACAGAAAAATTAATTAACCGAAAAGAAGAAAAAGAAGTATATGAAACCATTGCACCACTTAAATTATCTGATAAGATATTTTATTTTAGCGCAGAAACAGGTTATAAGATTTCCAGATATTATGATGGTGCCATAAATTCTGACCCACATAATCCGGAGCATGTGAAGAGAAGCATGGATTTGCTTAGAAACTTTCACTCTTCTGGGTTGAAAGTTTCCCACAGTTTTGATTTGAATGAAAGAATTCTTTTTTACGAAAATTTATGCAGAAAAAATAACTGCCTGAATTTCTATGATTATGATGTGATAAAAGAACACATGATGCAGTTGCTTTCCGGAATAGAAAAAATGAACGTTCCACAAGTATTATGTCATGTTGATGCCAATTGTGATAATTTACTGCTATTACCAAATAATAAACTAAAGTTAATTGACTGGGAATACGCAGGAATGAATGATCCTTTACTAGATATTTCAATGTATGCCCTATATGTTTATTATACGGAAGAAGAATGTGACGATTTATTAAAGTTATATCTTGAACGGGACCCTTCTACCGAAGAAATCATTCGTTACTATTCCTACATTGCATTGGGAGGCTTTTTATGGTCCTTGTGGTCCTTATATAAAGGTTCGCAGGGTGAAGAATTTGGTGAATACACCCTTATTATGTATCGTTATGCAAAAACTTATTATAAAAAAATTAGATTAATTGAGGAGAACGAATCATGAAAACAAAAAACAAAAACATTGAGTGGCATATTGTAATTTTGCCTTTGCTTATTATTACTATTTTAGCAGGACTTATTTTTGCTTTTCCAGAACAGTCTGCTAATACCATTGAATATTTACGTAATTTCTTTGTAAATAAGTTAGGATTTTTTTATACCCTGCTTGGATTATTCATTTTAGGTGCAGCATTAATCCTTGCTTTTTCAAAATACGGAAACATTCAGTTAGGAAAAATGGAACGTCCATTATATTCTAATTTAAAATGGGGTGCCATGATTTTTACTTCCACCATGGCAGCAGATATTCTTTACTGGTCCTTAATTGAATGGGTATATTACTATGATGCAAACCCTCAGGGACTACCTGAATATACCATAATCCAGCAACAGCAATGGTCCAGCACCTATCCATTATTTCATTGGGGACCAATTCCTTGGGCATTTTACATTCTTCCAGCTGTAGCTTATGCTTATCGTTTCTTTGTAAAAAAGAAACCAAAGGAATCCCTTGCCCATGCTTGTGAACCCTTATTTGGAAATAAAATCAATAAACTTCCTGGTAAGATCATTGATATTTTTTCTGTAGTTGGTCTGCTTGCAGGTACCGCAACTACTTTTTCCCTTGCTACCCCATTATTATCCAAAGCCGTAGCTGAGGTATTCCATATTGAATATTCCAACACAATTTCCGTTCTTATTTTAATATTTATTGCAGTAGTGTTTACTGTCGCTGTATTAAACGGAATGAAAGCCATTT
>JBGVLX010000028.1:0-4281 GCA_045124495.1 Lachnospiraceae bacterium | reverse complement strand
TGCAAATTTTCTTTTCCTTTTCTTTCTTTCTCTTTTATTTCTTTCTTTTTATTGTTTTTCCATTTTATAGCCAACGCCCCACACCACCTTTAAATATTTTGGTTCCTTCGGGTTAATCTCTATTTTTTCACGAATATTTCGCACATGAACCATAATGGTATCTGAAGTAATAGCTTTTTCATTCCAGATACGTTCATATATTTCATCTGCTGAGAACACCCTTCCAGGATTTTTCATTAATAGTAACAAAATCTTAAATTCCATTGGAGTAATCTTTACTGATACTCCATCTACTTTTAATTCTACTGTTTCTTCATTTAATTCTAAGCCGCCTATGGTATAAATCTTATCATTTTTCTCTTCTTTTCCGCTTTCTAACATTTCCAGATACTTGCCATAACGCCGCAAATGGGAATTCACTCTTGCCAGCAATTCTAATGGGGTAAATGGTTTGGTCACATAATCATCTGCCCCCATATTTAATCCCATGATTTTATCTACTTCTTCTGATTTTGCCGAAAGCATGATAACAGGGAAATCATGATTCTTTCTAAGCTCCATCACCATATGAATTCCATCCATTCTAGGCATCATTACATCTACAATTGCCAGATGAATTTCTTCTTTTCCAATTACTTCCAGTCCTTCTACGCCATCTGCTGCCTTACTTACTTCATATCCCTGATTCTTTAGATAAATTTCTATTCCATCCCGTATTTCTTTATCATCTTCCACTACCAGCACATGATATTTTTCCATAGTTTCTATTTCCTCCGAATTTACTTATCTTTTTCCATTACAAATCCTATCACATCCTTATATTTCATACAACGTTATGTTTTAACTTAAATACTCCCTTCCTTAATTTCCCACTTACTTTAATCTGCTTTTCTAAATTACACCTGCAGAAAAATCTAAAAAATTTCTAAAGAAACAAAAAAAGAGTCCCAAACGACTCTTTTTTGTTTTTCTCCTCTTAATGTCCTCAGCTTAACCTTAAGGAGATTTTCATGGAACCATAAATATACCTGCATTTGGTGGATTATACGTAAACGCCACAAAAGCAATTATCATTAGTATAATGGTGACTGTTACCACAATTTTATATCCTTCGGAAAATTCCCCGTCTGCAAGAGAATAGCTAATCAAAAATCCAACTATTACGCTAATAAAGAAAATTGCAATATCTGCTATCATATAGTTTTTTCCAATAATTCCTGTATAACCGTAAAACAAAAAAGGAATGGCTAATGTCCCTATTAAAACCCCAGTAAGTCCTCCCCACAAAATTTCCGGAAATTCTGTTTTTAGCTGATAATATTCAAACAAAACATAAATTAACATGGGAAAAAACAAAAGCTTCATATGTTCCCATGTGGATTCATTTACTGGAGTAAACAATCCTACTACTGGATTCTCCTTTGACCATTCATAAGCAAAATGCAATAGTGTTCCAAAAATACTTACAAGTATTACCCCTACAATTGTATACTTTGATAGTTTTTTGTTATAACGCAAATAATCACCTCATGTTTTCCTTTACAAAATTATATGAAAACATAAGATGATTATTCAAAACATTGACTGATTCTTTACACCTTAAATCGATATCCAACTCCCCAGATAGTCTCAATATACTGAGGTTTTGCAGTGTTTACTTCAATTTTCTCACGAATCTTCTTAATATGAACCGTTACTGTGGCAATGTCTCCAATAGATTCCATATCCCAGATTTTCTGAAATAATTCCTCTTTCGTAAACACGTGATTTGGGTTCTGTGCCAAAAAGGTCAGAAGATCAAATTCTTTGGTAGTAAAGGTCTTCTCCTCATCATTAATATAAACTCGTCTAGCAGTTTTGTCTATTTTCAAACCACGAATTTCAATGATTTCATTTTCTTGAGCACTGCTTCCAATTAAGCGTTCATAGCGTGCCAGATGGGCCTTTACCCTTGCCACCAGTTCACTTGGACTAAATGGCTTTGTCATGTAGTCGTCTGCTCCTAAGCCCAGACCTCTGATTTTATCAATATCATCTTTTTTGGCTGACACCATAATTACAGGGGTATTTTTTTCCTCTCTTATCTTTTTACAAATTTCAAATCCATCTACTTCCGGCAGCATTAAGTCCAGAATAATTAAATCAAAATCTTCATTTACCGCTCTTTGCAATCCCACATCACCGGAATTTTCTATTTCTACCTCAAACCCGCTTAATTCCAGATAATCCCTTTCTAAGTCTGCAATACTTTCTTCATCCTCTACAATCAAAATTTTACTCATTAATTGGTACCTCCTGATATTTTCTCAATACAAAATACATTACCGTTCCGGTATTTTCTTTACTGTTTGCCCATATCTGACCGCCATGGTCTTCTATAATTTTCTTTACAATAGATAAGCCAATTCCGCTGCCACCCTGTTTAGAATTTCTTGAGGCATCGGTTCTATAAAATCTATCAAAAATGTATGGCAGTTCTTTTATCCCAATTCCTTTTCCATTATCTTCAATTTCAACCTGAATAAAGTCACCCACATCTTTTACTCTGATAATAATAATTCCCTTTTCCTTATCCATATATTTTATGGAATTGCTGATAATGTTATTAATCACACGTTTCATCTGCTCTGCATCTGCAATCACTTTAATATTGCTGTCAATATAATCAAAATATTGCAGTTTAATGCTTTTAGCATCCAGGTCCAAAGATAATTCTTCAATACAGTCACTGAAGTAGCCCGACACATTAATTGGCTGAAATACATAAGGAATTCTGTTAGTATCAATTTTGGAATAGAAAGTAAGTTCATTAATCAGCCTGTCCATATCATTGGCTTTATTATAAATGGTTCGAATATATCTATCCATTTTTTCTGGCGTATCTGCCACACCATCCATAATCCCTTCCACATAACCTTTAATGGCTGTAATTGGTGTTTTTAAATCATGGGAAATGTTACTGATAAGTTCTTTGTTTTCTTTATCATATTCTAGCTTTTCTTCCGCAGACGCTTTTAAACGCTTTCTCATATCTTCAAAGTCTGCACACAATTCCCCTATGGTATCATCTCTGTTAACATCTATGGTAAAATCCAGGTTTCCTTCTTTAATATTTAAAGTAGCTTCCCTAAGTTTCTTGAGAGGATTTGTTACACTTCGATAGATCCAGATACTAATCATTCCACTGGTAAAAATCAAAATGCAAATCACAGCTACCATAATGTCCACTATAAACTCTTTAAAAACAGACTTAAGTATATCTGATTTTGTGATAATAAATGCACTTCCCTGTCTGCCTTCCGAATCCTCAAAATCCACCTGTTTCACCAATGCCTGCATCTGTCCGCCAACATAAAATCCTCCATCCAGATTATTTTCACTTTCAATGGCTCCATACTCCGGAAGGTACTGATACCAGTCTATATTTGCTTCATTGCTTCCAATATAAACAATTTCTTCCCCTTTCCTGACAATTAAAAAAGACGCATCTTCTTCCAGCCTTTGGTCAACTTCTGCCAGAAAGACTGCATCATTAAACTTGTCTGGAGCTTCTCTTGCTATTTTTTCCATTTCTCCATGTATCTTCTTTGTAAGTTCACTTAAAATCTGAACAGAATTTTCCATATGAGCATAATCTAAACCTTCAATACCATAAGAAGACTGGATTGAGTTAATTCTATACAATCCGGATAAACATGCTATCACTGTAAACAGCAGCACCGGAAGAAATATCATTGTAAAACAAGTCACCAGCAGTACTTTTTTTAGTTTCATAGCCTTCTCTCCTAAATTTCTAATATTAGTAGTATACCACACTTCCATTTTTCGTGTTACTAAACATGTATAAATTATTATTAACTTTTTATAAAACCGTGAATTTTATCGGAATTTTATCAAACTTTTACTTATATAACCACTTCAGAAAAAATTAAGAAAATTTCTTGTATATTCCTGTAGCTGTATTTATTGTTAATATGTTATACTAAGAAAGTATGCGTAAAGGAGGAGTTTGAATGAGCGAAACAAAGTCTGAACCTGTAATTCAGGTAAAAGATTTGTATAAATTTTACTCAATAGGAAACAACAAGGTGAAAGCTCTAAATGGTGTGGATTTCACCATTAACCGTGGGGAATTCTGCTCTATTGTAGGTACTTCCGGTTCTGGTAAATCAACTCTTTTGAATATGTTAGCCGGCCTTGAAAAACCTACCAAAGGACAAATTGTCATTGGTGGAGAGCATATTGAGAAAATGAACGAAAACCAGCTGGTAAAATTCAGAC
>JBGVLX010000027.1:0-11110 GCA_045124495.1 Lachnospiraceae bacterium | reverse complement strand
AATGATAAATGTAGTCCATACTGTCCAAAGCATATCAAAATTTTGTTTTGCCAAAAGGGAAAATCCCCATGCAATTGGGAGAACAAACAGGAACTGTCTTAGTACAGAGATAATTAACGATTCCATGCCACTGTCCAAAGCCTGAAAAATACCTTGGTACGCAATATTAATGCCTGCAAAAAGAAAACTTAAGGATATGATACGCATTGCATTGATACAAATTTCCTGGGTTTCACCGGACAATCCAAATAAAGTGGAAAAAGGATTGGCAAATAGTTCTATGATCAATAAGCCTGCCAGCATAATCGTAATGGTATAGAGTATCCCATATTTAATACCCTCTTTCACTCTGGCTTTACTACGCATTCCATGATTAAAGGAAACAATAGGGGTAATGGCATCGCGAAGGCCAAAGGCTGCAAATAAAATGAATTGTTGAACTTTATAATAAAGTCCGTAGGCTGTTACAACATTTTCACTGATGTTGACGAGGATAATATTCATTCCATAAGTCATGATGGACATTAATGCTTGAGAAATAATAGCAGGGAGTCCAATGGAATAAATGGATTTGATGATCTTTGGGTCAGGTTTCATATACTGCAAACCTTTAGAGATATCTTTGTTTTGAGTTAAATAAAACAGAATGCCCGGCAGCCTGCAATAATTTTTCAAAGATAGAAAAGAACACAATTCCTACAGATCCACAACAGCAGATAGTCAGATAGTTTACTACCATTTCTTTTATTTCCGGATTTGTGGTTTGGGATGAGGCATAAATATCAACACCAAATAAACCAAACAAGATAAATAGAATGCAGATAATAATTCCTAAAAAGATGGAATTTCCAGCTACACGACTTGCTTTTTTTTGATCACCTTGTCCAATGCTTTTCGATAAAAGGGCATTGGTTCCAACACCGGTTCCAATACCGATTGCTACCATTAACATTTGGACCGGAAATGCCAGAGTGAGGGCATTTAATGCCATTTCTCATTTTCCTTCATGTTAGAAACAAATGCACTGTCAACGATATTATAAACCGCCTGTAGCATCATAGAGAGAATCATTGGAATTCCCATGGTTAGCATCAGTTTGTTCACAGGTAAAATTCCAAGTTTGTTTGTTGTTACTTTTTCTTTCATAAGAACCTCCATTATATTTTTTAGGAGACTTTTTAAGGAAAGCTGCCATAACCTGTATTTGTAAGCGTAGCATTGTCATAGACACAAAAAAAAGGTGTAAATCCATGAATCTGGATTTACACCTTGCGGCTACGCGACATGATAAATAATATCAAATTTCTTTGATAAAAGTCAAATATTTTTTTATTGTTAAATTTAGTTGAATTTTGTTAAATTTAGTTAAAATTAGTGTTAAATCAAATAATAGAATTATACTAGTGAAGTAAGCTAAAATATGGTAAAATGATGATAATGTTTTTTCCATGAAACATCAAAATTGACGATACTAACGCAAATCTAGTGATATATGTGATATCACATATTCAGTCTCAAAGTATAAAAATAACCGATATCTGGTTAAAAAATACATTATTCTGGGTTGTTTTATATTCTGTATGTTTTGCTCTTACGTTGATATGATTTTAGCATACGGAGGTTCAAAAATATGGATAATAACAGAAAAAACGCCAATATTCAAATAGGAAAACGCTTAAGAGAAGCAAGAACAAATCTGGGACATACTCAGGCAGAATTTGCAATTACGCTTGGAGTGTCGGAGGAACATTATAGAAAATATGAGTCAGGAGCCACGGGGTTATCAGCAGCAAAGTTATTGGTTTTGTTTCAAGAGTATGGAATAGATCCTACCTATTTAGTAACTGGTACATGTATGAAGAGTGATTTTGATGTAGAGTATTATATTGCGAATTGTAATAGGGAACAAAAGGATGCTTTTATTGACCGGGTACTGGAGTACATGTCTCGCATGATAAAGAAATAAAATATGATATTACATGTACAATCAATGGGCGTTGAAGGATATTATGCAGCCTGTTACATATGAAAAATTAGAGGCGGTGTTGGTAAAAATTGTCCGATATCTTGGTATGGTGAAGAAAATTTTTACATTTCGATTTAGAAAAAATGTTATCAGTTCGTTTATGATGAAATTTTTTATATTCTAAAGAAAGAAGTATTTTTTTGTTGTTTGTCTCCAGAAACATGCTCTTAAAAAGAAGCATATGGAGTTTATAAAAAGGATGGTGTAAGGATGGAAGTGTTCGTTCGGGCTGGAATCAATTTGTGTGATTTAATTATTTTCTGGTATTATCTTAAGTCATTTCGAAAGAAGAAAAAGATACCAAAGAAATGGTGTGAGCTGCTAATAGGAGCGTTGGCAGTGGTCTGGGCCTGGATCAGTACATTGGGATATCCTTTTTTTAATTTTTTTGCATTAATATTAAGTTTAGGCATTATTACATGTTTGTTTGAGGGTGATAATCATTCTAATATAGTCATTACGGTTATTTATATTATTGTAGGAATGTTACTGGGGTTAAGTGGTCTTATTTTTTACTTCATAATAAATTTTCATTTAAATTCAATAACACAGATTATGTATTATTTTATAGCAGGTTTTGGAGTGCTGATTCGAGGAATTGTAGTTTATTGTGTTTGTAAAAAACAGTTGTTGAAAAAAATTCATTTGTTTAAGATTCCAAAAGAAATTGTTTGTATTCTTATCTTTATTTTTGGACTTTTGGTATTGAATTGTTATTTTTCAATCATTCTTTTGAAGGAATTTAGAGAATACAAAATACTTATTATGTGCATTAGTATTATGGTTACTACTTTGTTGATGTTTTGTTTTGTAATCTATATGATGGACAGATTTAATTATTTTATAAATAAACAACAGGAAGATGAGATGTATCGCAATGAAATGCGCTATAAAGAAATTTATTATAGCGAAATAGAGAAGAGAAACGAGGAAGTATATAATTTAAAGCATGATTTAAAGAACAAACTAACAGGGTTGCTTTATCTTGTGAAACAACAGGATATGGAACATCTTTCGGAGCAAATAGGATTTATTTTTGAAGAATTGGAAAGAATGGATGCGAAATCTTATACAAAAAATCAGGTGGTGGATTCTGTGTTACGGATAAAGATGGGGGTAGCAAAATCGAAAGGAATAAGAACGGATGTTATGATTCATATTCCCCAAAAGTTAGCATTAGACCATGGTGACATCGGTGTGTTGTATGGAAATCTTTTGGATAATGCGATTGAAGCCTGTATGAAACTTCCGGAAGATGAAAGATACATTCGTATAGAAAATAAATTTATCGAAGGTAATATGTTATTATTGATTCAAAATACGAAAATGCGGGTGAAAAATGAGAAACTGCTTACTACAAAAGAAGATAAGTATAGTCATGGAAGAGGAATCCGGAGTGTCCGCCGGGTGGTGGAAAAATATAACGGTACTATCTTTTTTATGGATAAAGGGGAGAGTTTTGAGGTATCTGCGATGATTTATGGTGTGGGCCAGGAAAATGAAAAAAATTAAGACTTCGTTATATTTAACATACGTTTCATTTCACTTTAAGGAAAATATAAAATAATTGTGATTTAATGTTGAGGTAAAATAAGACGACTTAATCCTAATGGTATAGAGGGTAGGATAAAGTCGCCTTTGATAGAAATCTAAGGTCATAAATTTATATGGCCTAGATTTTATTTTGTATCATATCGATAAAATATTGATGAATTCTGGTATCGGAATTAAGTTCCGGATGAAAAGCGGTTACAAGCTGATTTTTCTGTCGTGCAGCCACAATGTTGCCATTTACAGTGGCAAGAACATTTACATCTTTATGTACAGATTCAATATATGGTGCCCGAATAAAAGTCATTGGTACGTTTCCTAATCCCTTGAATTCCTGTTCAGTATAAAAACTTCCCAGTTGACGTCCGTAAGCGTTTCTTTTTACTGTAATGTCCATGGTTTGTAAATGTCCAGACTCACCGGATACTATTTCTTTTGACAGCAAAATTAAACCGGCACAGGTTCCAAATACAGGAAAACCATTTTGAATTCTTTCCTTTAAAGTTTCATGCATACCACTTTCACGAAGAAGTTTTCCCATTACAGTGCTTTCTCCACCTGGAAGAATGATTCCTTGAAACTCCTTTTCTAAATCGTTAGTTTTTCTAATTTCTAATGTTTCTATTCCTAATTTTGAAAGAATCTGCTCATGTTCAATGAATGCACCTTGTACTGCTAAAACTGCAATTTTCATTTATTTCCCTCTTTCTGCCATTAATAATGCAATTTCCTGTTCATTGATACCTACCATAGCTTCACCCAAGTCAGTGGATAATTCTGCTATCAATTTGGCATCCTGATAATTCGTTACCGCTTTTACGATAGAAGCAGCTCTTTTCTTAGGGTCACCGGATTTAAAGATGCCAGAACCTACGAAGACTCCTTCCGCTCCAAGTTGCATCATCAATGCTGCGTCGGCAGGAGTTGCAACACCACCGGCTGCGAAGTTTACTACTGGCAACTTTCCGTTTTTATGTACATAGGTCAAAAGCTCAACAGGAACCTGTAATTGTTTTGCAGTCTCAAATAATTCATCGCTACGAAGGTTTTGCACTCTGCGAATTTCAGAGTTCATGGCTCTCATATGTCTTACAGCTTGTACAACATCTCCAGTGCCTGGTTCCCCTTTGGTACGAATCATGGAAGCTCCTTCTGCAATTCTTCGAAGGGCTTCTCCTAAATCCTTAGCACCACATACAAATGGTACTTTAAATTGCGTTTTGTCAATGTGGTATTTATCATCTGCTGGTGAAAGTACTTCACTTTCATCTATATAATCAATTTCAATGGCCTCTAAAATCTGGGCCTCTACGAAATGACCAATGCGGCATTTCGCCATAACAGGAATGGATACTGCCTCCTGAATTCCTTTGATCATTTTAGGATCACTCATACGGGAAACTCCTCCGGCAGCACGGATATCCGCAGGAATTCTTTCTAATGCCATAACAGCGCAAGCACCAGCTTCTTCTGCAATCTTAGCCTGTTCTGGTGTGGTAACATCCATAATTACTCCGCCTTTTAACATTTGAGCCAATTGTTTGTTTAATTCATATCTGTTTTCTTTCATTGATGTATGCCTCCATTTCTTTTATCAGAAGTCCTTGTAGAATATCGGGATTTCTATTTAGTTAATTATAATTCTATCTGGATATTTTAAAATATTCAATTTTAAATAAAATGATAAGGTCAGATGTTGTGGAGTTGAAGAATTTGTACGAATCATATCTATCTGGTGATATGGTCAGATGCTAAATTGCAAAAAAAAGAGGTGTCACACAAAGAAAAACTTCAAGACAATGTTATTTTTCATCATAATGCCATGTAATGTGTTATTTCTTAGTGTGACAACCTCAATAATATTAATTTTAAGGAATCAGTTCATTAAAAGAATGATATTTAGAAAGTGGTTACTTCTTTGACACCTTCTGTAGTAACAGATGAAAAAAGATTCCATCTGGTAGAAGAAGATAATACCTCTTTTGCTGTATGATAAGCCTGGTAGTTTTCTTCTTCGTCTTCAAACAAAGTTAATTCAGTATAAAGTTCAAGGAAACGCATATAGTCTTCGTAGCTAAAACTTAAATCAGAAATGAGATTCTGATTTGAGGAAAAAGCGCTTAATAAACCGGTAGAATGATAGGAAGAGGATTCCTTGGATTGCTTTTTTTGGACTAAAGTAGCGGTATTTTTTACTGACCTTGCATCTGATGTGGTAGAAACAGCTGATGCATCAGAATAATTCTTAGTAGAATAAATTACAGTATCCAAGGAAAACTCCTGATTTAGGTAGCTGGAAATCTTTTGAATATAATTCTGTGTTTCCTTAAATGGGGGAACACCGCCATATTTCTTTACGTTCCCACTGCCAGCATTATAGGCTGCTAAAGTGAGTGTCACATCGCCATCATAGGTTTTTAGAAGGTTAGAAAGATACTTTGCTCCGCCCATGATATTTTGTTCTGGGTCAAATGCATCTTCCACTCCAAGGTAAGAAGCAGTTGAGGGCATTAACTGCATAATACCCTGGGCACCGCAAGGAGAAACTGCATTAGGATCAAAATTAGATTCTGCTTTAGCAACTGCCTTTAATAAATTAACAGGAACATGATAGGTTGTTGCTGCCTCTTGAAAAATGTCTTCCAATGATTTTGCACAGGAAAGATAGGAAGAGAAGGAACTTCCTTCGTTGTTAACCTGGGTGGAAGTGTTTTGGGTTTCTGTCTGAATCGGGTTCAATGATTGAATGGATGATACGTTCATATGTAATTTCCTTTCAAATTTTTTTCATAAATCTATGTTTTGAAATTGCGGATGCATAAAGTGCCAAGCAATTTGTAAGTATCATGGGTCAAAATACCTTTTGCCCCAACGTCAAAAATATAAAGTTATAAAAATGATTTAACAGAGTAATTATACATAAAATAAACAAAAATTACAAGAGACATAAGTTTCTTTTTATACTTGTTTTTATAAAGAAAAGAAAAGGAAACATTTTCACTTGAGGCTGAATATAAAATATGATAAAGTAAAAACGAAATAAGTTAATCGAGATGATTCACGACTTTATGTTTTGAATGATTTGGATTTCAAATGTTTTTGAGTTTACATAGAAAAGAGGAGATTGTGTGAGAGTAGTACAGCCAGGAGAATTTTATCGACATTTTAAAGGGAATTATTATCAAATCATTACTTTAGCTCATCATTCAGAGACGGATGAAAACTTAGTAGTTTACCAGGCGTTGTATGGAGAATATAAAGTTTGTGCAAGACCATATGACATGTTTGTCAGTAAGGTGGATAAAGAAAAATATCCAGAAGTAATACAGGAGTATCGTTTTGAAAAAGTGGAACCACCATTTTTGGAAGGAAACAAGGTAGAAATAGAAAATGATAAAGAAAAAATGAATTCTGAAACGGATAAATTAATGGAGTTCTTAGATACGAAAAGCATGAAGAGAAAAATCGAATTACTGGATATTATGAAAAATGATTTAAATGATAATGCGGTAAATGTAATCTGTATTTCTTTGGATATTCCGGAAGTAGATGGAACGTTGTTGGAAAAATATGAATCCATTCGAAGGGTGTTAGAAACAAAAGAAAGATATGAAAGAAGCAGATAAAAGAATGAACTTAGAAAAAAATAAATAGGGAAAGTGGATAGAATGACAAAGCATTGGACTGATATAATGGAATTAGTGGGAAAAAAGACTTGTATAGAGTTTAGTATAAGTACGAACAAAATATAAACATACAGAACTTAAATACGGAGATATTCCAAAATAATATACTTTGGAATATCTCCGTGTTTGTGTGGAGGGACGAATCGCGGCTCTTAGTGAATAGATTAACGACCGGTAGAACCAAATCCTCCTTCTCCACGTACTGTATCAGAAAGAGTTTCAACCTCAATAAAATTAGCAGCCACATATGGTAAAAAAATCATCTGTGCGATTCTTTCCTGTGGCTCAATGGTAGCAGGTACATTGCTCTGGTTGTATAAAGGAACTTTTACTTCCCCACGATAGTCAGAATCTACGACACCTACTTTATTGGCTGGAGCAAGCCCCTTTTTTGTAGATAGTCCACTTCTTGCAAAAAGAAAAGCTCCATAGCCAACCGGAGTCTCAATGGAAATTCCGGTTGGAACCAAATAGGTTTCTCCTGGTTGAATGGTAATCGGAGCTTCAATGCAGGCATAAAGGTCTGCACCAGCTGAAAAATTAGTACCATAGGTTGGTATCACAGCAGATTCTTTTAGTTTTTTTATCGGAACGTTAAAATGCAACATAATAAAATCCTTTCTATTTTTGAGATAAGTCCCATAATATGGTCTGGTTTTGTTTTAGAGTTTCTTTTAAATCTATGATTCTTTGATTTCTGGACCCTCGAAAGCGAAGAGTCACATCTTTTTCTTTTTCGATGAAACGTCCATCCACCAAAATATCAATATAAGATAAAAATTCTTTGGTTTCTTCCCATTCAGGCAACATTTTTCCTAAGATATCTGTTTCTAAGGTATAACCGGTATAACACCAGATATCTTTTTTTGGAAAACGCTTTTTTACTTCTTTTAAGAAGGGGAGAAGTGCAATCTGGTTTGCGTGTTCTAAAGGTTCACCACCAAGTAAGGATAAGCCTCGGATATAGGTTGGTGCGAGGTATCCGAAAATAGTTTCCATGGTGCTGTAGGTAAAAAGGGTACCATAATGAAAATCCCAGGCTTCCTGATTAAAACAGCCAGGGCAGTGATGATTACAACCGCTTACAAATAAAGAAACCCGGACACCGGGACCATTTGCGACATCACAATATTTAATATCTGCATAATTCATAATAAAACTCCAATCATCGAAAGATTAGGGTATCAAATAAAGCAACAATGATTCACAAACGTTTTTTCGGTAAATCATAGGAACTAAGTTTGATACCCTTTGTAATGTTTCTTCTCAATGACTCATAGGAATCTTTGAGGTTTGTTTATAAATGCAGTACTCTTGCTTTGATTTCTTTTGTCTTACCAACATTCCAGAAGTTTTCGCCTAAGTAACCGCAGGTTCTTCTTGTAACATTCATTTTCGTATGGTCTTTGTTTCCGCAATTTGGACATTCCCATTCGAAGTCTTCGTTCACAACGATTTCTCCATCAAATCCACATATATGGCAATAGTCGGATTTTGTATTGAATTCGGCATACTGAATGTTATCATAAATAAATTTTACCACTTCCTCCAAGGCTCCTATATTGTTCTGCATATTTGGAATTTCTACATAGGAGATAGCACCACCGGAGGAGATTTTTTGGAACTGGCTTTCGAAAGTAAACTTACTGAAAGCATCAATCTTTTCTCTGACATCCACATGATAAGAGTTGGTGTAATATCCCTTGTCAGTGATATCTTCAATGGTTCCAAAACGTTCTTTGTCAATTCGTGCAAAACGATAGCAAAGACTTTCAGCAGGAGTGCCATATAAACCAAAGGCAATTCCTGTTTCTTCTTTCCAACGGTCAGTATATTCCCTTAAAGTATTCATTAACTTTAAAGCAAATTTTAGTCCGCCAGGGGTAGTATGGCTTTGGCCTGTCATAAGTTTGGTAACTTCATATAAACCGATGTATCCTAAGGAAATAGTAGAGTAGCCACCTTCTAACAGTTCGTCAATAGTTTCTCCACTCTTTAAACGTGCAATGGCACCATATTGCCAGTGTACCGGGCTGACATCGGATAAGATTCCCTTTAAGGATTGATGACGGCACATCAGGGCTTCATAGCAAAGTTGTAAACGTTCATCTAGAAGTTTCCAGAAGGCTTCTTCGTCACCTTTTGCAATGATACCAATTTGAGGAAGATTAATACTTACGACACCTTGATTAAATCGTCCTTCCCATTTATAATTTCCGTTTTCGTCTTTCCATGGAGATAAGAAACTTCTACATCCCATACAACTGAAGACATTGTTTTCATAATTTTCACGCATTTTCTTTGCAGAAATATAATCCGGATACAGGCGTTTTGCGGAGCATCGAACTGCTAATTCTGTAATATAGTCATATTTCCCACCTTTTAGACAGTTGTGTTCATCTAAAACATAAATTAATTTTGGAAAGGCGGGGGTAATAAACACACCTTTTTCATTTTTGATACCTTCTAATCGTTGTCGAAGAATTTCTTCTATAATCATAGCATTTTCTTCGATATAAGGATCCTCTTTATCTAAATTTAAAAATAAGGTAACGAAAGGAGATTGCCCATTGGTAGTCATTAAAGTATTAATCTGATACTGAATCGTTTGTACACCGGATTTCAGTTCTGTTTTTAGTTGGTCCCTAACGATTCCTTCAATCAAATCATCTGGTAACTGCCCTTGGTATTTTTTTGTAAGATTCTTTTTGAATTTGTTATAGCTTTTTCTTAAATATTTACCAAGGTGACGAATATCTACAGATTGTCCACCATACTGGCTGCTGGCAACTGCAGAGATAATCTGGGTCATTACGGTACAGGCCACCTGAAAGCTTTTTGGGCTTTCAATTAGTTTTCCGTTCATAACAGTACCATTATCTAACATATCTCCAATGTTAATCAGACAACAGTTAAAAATTGGTTGTAAAAAGTAATCGGCATCATGGAAGTGTAGGATACCTTCTTCATGTGCTTTCGATATTTTTTCTGGTAACAAAATTCGTCTTGTTAAGTCTTTGGAAACTTCCCCGGCAATCAAATCCCTTTGGGTAGATGCCACAGTGGCATTTTTGTTTGAATTTTCTTCCATTACATCCTTATTGCTGTTTTTTATCAGGCTTAAGATGGAATCATCTGTGGTATTTGCTTTACGAACTAATTCTCTGGTGTAACGATATATAATATAGGTTTTTGCCAATACGAATTTTTTACGATCCATTAAATTTTGTTCGATGATATCCTGAATATCTTCCACTAGCATACGATTTCGATTTTTGGCTTCAATTCCGGTTACGATATTTTCAATGGTTTCATCATCCACTTTTTCCGCCGGTTCCACTTCGGCGTTTGCTTTTTTTATGGCTGTGATAATTTTTTGACGGTCATATGGAACAGTGTGCCCGTCGCGTTTGATTACTATCATTTTCATTCTCCGTTCCTTATGTGTTATTGTTTTCGAACGTTGACATTATAGCATAGTTAATTTTTTTTGTCTACTAAATATTGTGTGAGTGGAAAGTAAAGGCACAATATATTGTGAAAAAACAGATTGAAATGTCAGATATTTTACCTAAAAATTCGATATTTTTAGAGGATAAAAAATTGAAAATTGTCACTTTGTATAAATCGAAGATTTTTAAAATCGATAATTTCGAGAGAAAGATTGTGAAAAGTAACAAAAAACAGATGCACTGGCATCTGTTTTTGGAAAGAGTTTATGTTGTACTTTTTATGGTTGAATTATAATTATTTTGTTTCTTTGGTTTTCAAGAATGTCTGATAAGCATAATAACTTTCTTTCGGAATTCGTTCCTGGGTATCGAAATCTACCTGAACCAGACCAGAT
>JBGVLX010000026.1:0-12247 GCA_045124495.1 Lachnospiraceae bacterium | reverse complement strand
CAAAGAAAAAGAACCACAATTGGAATTGCTGGTTACTATGATAAACATTAATTATGGGAAGAACCGGGAACTGCTGGATGCCTGTAAGGATTTGAGGGATTATTCCATCTATGTTGCCAAAATCCGAAGTTATATGGAAGGCAACGATGGAAAACTGGAAGGTTTTGATGATGAAGATACCAAAAATAAAGGCAACAGTACTGAAAAATATAACATGACCATTGAAGAAGCCGTGGAAAAAACCATTGATGACTGTATCAGAGAAGATATTCTGGTGGATATTCTTACAAAATTCAGGGCGGAGGTGAAAAAATTGAGTATATTTGAATATAACGCAAGACTACATGAAGAAATCCTGAAAAAGGAGGGCTATGAGGATGGACTTGAGGAAGGACGCATCGAAGGACGCGCGGAAGGACGTATCAAAGGACGTGCGGAAGGACGTAAAGATGAACGTGAAGAAATAATACAAAACGCTTTTCGAAAAGGCTATACTCCAGAACAGATTGCAGAATTTACTGGAGCGGAGTTGGAAGAAGTTCTGAAAGTTCGAGAGAAAATGTTACAGGAGATTTCTTAAAGGTATTCTGGCGGATATTCTTACAAAATTCAGGGCGGAGGTGAAAAAACTGAGACAGTCAATGTCAAGAAAAGGGAACTCATCTTTCTTGAAATAAGTCCGGTCTATAGGTAATACACTGATTAAAAATTTAGGCATTAAAAAACAAGGAACCTTTGTTATATAACTGAAATATCAGTTATGAACAAGGCTTCTTGTTTTCTAGGGTAAACGACCAATGATATTTTTGATCCAAAAAGCTCTAAAAATAGGGGATTTTAATTATTTTGATACTATTTTTTATGCGGCGATAGTCGGAAAGTGAGGAAGAATGGGGGTTTGAGTCGCATTTTGTGATACTATTTTGATACTAAAAATAAAAAAACGGGCGAATCGCCCGTTTTATACATGAGTTAGTTTTTGAATTACAGTTTCGTAATCCTCATGTTAGTTTGAAGTTATATTTTCTAAATTTACATGTAAGCTCTAAATTCTTATGTAAGCTCTAAATTCTTATATAAATTCTAAATTCTTATTTATCATTGCATAGATAAGTTTTGAATTCTAATCTTATAATTCAAGTTTTTGAATTCATTCCTACAATTCTTATATTAGTTTTTGAATTCCATTCCTGCAATTCTTGCTAATTCGCGAATCGTATCTTTGGATACTTTTTTACCCTTGTATTCGATCAAATCGTCCATTTCTCCTGTGAAAATATCAGCAGGGGCATATTTCTTTAAGATGATAGTTCCTTCATCTACAAAGATTTCAATTGGATCGCGATCTGCTACATCAAGAGTACGTCTTAATTCGATTGGTAATGTAATGCGTCCTAATTCGTCAAGTTTTCTTACAATTCCAGTACTTTTCATGAAAAAATCCTCCTTTTTTCTGGCATTTCCGTCGGTTTATGAACGGAAGTGTGGTGGTTAATATGTTATAGGTAAAATTTAGCATATTATGTTGCATTTTGTCAACTGGATTTCGTAGATTTCCCAAAAAAGTTTACTAGATTTTTAATTATTCTTAAAAATACTAAAAATTAGTATAATTAGATAAAAATGGAATAGGTATAGTAAAAAAGGTGTTTGGAATGCTAAATTATTTATGGGCAGGAATGGTGATTACCGGGGTTATATTTGGAATTCTCACAGGTAAAACAAACGAAGTGTCGGAAGCATTTCTTTCTTCCTCAAAGGAAGCAGTTTCATTATGTATTACCATGGCAGGAGTGGTTGCCATGTGGAGTGGAATTATGGAAATTGCAAAAGAAAGTGGTTTAACCACTGCATTGTCAAGGAAAATGAAGCCTTTGATTCGTTTATTGTTTCCAGGGATTCCGAAGGATGACATTGCCAATGAATACATTGCAACCAATATGATGGCTAATATTTTAGGACTGGGATGGGCAGCGACCCCTTCCGGATTATTGGCAATGAAAGAACTCCATAGACTGAATAAGGAAAAAGAGACAGCCAGTAATGATATGTGTACCTTTCTGGTAATAAATATCTCATCTTTACAGTTAATACCCATTAACATTATTGCTTACCGGATGCAGTATGGAAGCGTGAATCCTACACAAATAGTTGCGCCTTCCATTGTTGCAACACTGGTCAGTACTCTGGTGGCAATCTTCTTTTGTCTCATCATGGGAAAAAGGGGTGTGGAAGAATGAAACTGATTCTGGAAGTGTCAAACTTATTGATTCCTCTCTTTATTTTATATATTATTCTTTTTGGAATGGCAAAAAAAGTGAAGGTATACGATGCTTTTGTAAAAGGTGCCAAGGATGGACTTTTGATTGTGTATCATCTTGCTCCGACTTTGATTGGATTGTTGGTGGGAACAGGGGTATTAAGAGAAAGTGGAGCCCTTGATGCATTGGCAAATCTGCTTACCCCTTTGGGGGCTATCTTTAACGTACCAAAGGAAGTCATACCTTTGATGGTGGTGAAATTATTTAGCGGTTCCGCAGCTACGGGACTTTTATTAGATATTTATCGCATCTTTGGACCGGATTCTTATATAGGAATTTTGGCTTCTATTCTAATGAGTTGTACGGAAACGGTGTTGTATTGTATGAGCGTTTATTTTATGTCGGTGAATGTAACCAAGTCAAGATGGACACTTGCGGGAGGATTGTTAAGTACTTTTGCAGGGCTTATTATGAGTGTAATTCTGGCTTCCTTGATGTAGAAAATGTAAAATGGTAACTTCGTACCTGTTATGCTAATAGGTACCATTTATACCAACAGTATCATTTATGGGTCGAAGTCTGAATCTATGCCAATAGTATCATTTATGGGGTGAGAGTTGCATCTATACAGAATTCGTACAATATGCTTAAAAAGAAGTGGCGGAAATAATTTGTTTCGTAAAAAATACACAAGATATCTCATAAAATGCTTGTGTTTTCCCACGAAAATGGTATAATATACGTATGCAGTTTCCCCCCTTAAGGAAAAGGGGTGTTTCATTTATTAGCGACAAAAGAAAAAGTAAATAAAAGTCGAACTATGAAGAGGCATAATTTTAGGGCTAGGAGGGCGAACAAGATGAGTAAGATGAACAAGACAACTAAGGAAAAAGAAACAGGAATCAGAGCAAGACTTATGCAGGCATTTTTTGTTGTGACTGCTATGACGAGTGTTGCCGGTGTTTTGGGAGCGATAGCATTATTTATTATATCAGCGAGATATGAAAATGCGTTGGCGAATTATGGATTTTCTCAAGGTGACATTGGTAAGGCTATGACAGCCTTTACAGAGGCACGAAGTTCCCTGCGTGGTGCCATTGGGTATGATGAAGAATCGGAAATTGAGCATATGATGTCCGTATATTATGAGGAAAAAGAACTGTTTAATGAATACATAGCGATTGTAGAACATTCCATGGTAACAGATGCAGGGCATGAGGCTTATGCAGATATCATGAATAAGCTGGAAGGTTATTGGGAATTAAGTGATGAGATTTTAGAGTATGGTTCTGTTACAGACAGAGAAATTTGTGCCAAAGCACAGGAGAGAGCCGTAAATGAACTGGCACCTCGGTTTACAGAGGTATACGAAGCTATGTTACATCTGATGGATGTAAATGTAGAAAAGGGTGATGATACTCATAATATTTTAACAGCAGCGAAGGTCATTTTAACTTTAGCCATTCTTTTGATTATCGTTGTTTCTGTTATGCTTGCAGTTCGCCGTGGTGTTCGTATTTCTAAGGGAATCGAAAAACCATTAAATGAATTAGCAGAGAGATTGAAAACTTTTGCTGAGGGTGATTTAAGCAGTCCATTCCCAGAGTATGATACTCAGGATGAAATTTTAGATATGCTTACTGCTACGAAAGATATGGCAGAAAATCTGAATCTGATTATTTCGGATGTAGAAGTGCTTCTTAGTGAAATGGCCGGTGGTAATTATACCGTAGATACTGAGATAGAAGAGAAGTATGTAGGACAGTTTGCTGATTTAATCCAGTCCATTCGTACGATGAATACAAAGGTTGATGCGACACTTCGTAATGTACAGGATGCTTCTACACAGGTAAGGGCAGGCGCAGAAAATCTTGCAGAATCTGCACAGGATTTAGCAGAAGGTGCTACCGAACAGGCTGGTACAGTAGAAGAGTTACAGGCTACCATTAATGGTGTTACTGTTACCATTGAAAAGACAGCAGAGGATTTATTACAATCTTATCATGATGCTAAGAATTATGCGGATGTTGCCCATGTGGGACGTGGGGAAATGTCAGCTATGGTTGATGCTATGGGACGTATTAGTGAAGCATCACAAAAGATTGAAACTATTATTTCTGATATTGAAGATATTGCAAGTCAGACGAATTTGCTATCTTTAAATGCAGCCATTGAAGCAGCCAGAGCAGGAGAAGCCGGAAAAGGATTCGCCGTGGTTGCAGAACAGATCCGTAGCCTTGCAGAACAGAGTGCGAAATCAGCAGTGGATACCAGAGATTTGATTGAAGATACATTAAAAGAAATCGAAGATGGAAGCAATGCAGCAGAACGTGTTTCTGAATCTATGGGTAAAGTAATTAAAGGTATAGAAGAAATCGCAGAATCTTCTAAAGTCTTAAGCCAGCAGTCTGAACAACAGGCACGGGCTATGGAGGAAGTAGATAAGGCAGTAGGACAGATTTCAGAAGTGGTACAGTCTAACTCTGCCGCAGCGCAGGAATGTTCTGCTACGAGCCAGGAATTATCTGCACAGTCTGAGACTTTGAACGAATTGACCAGTCGTTTTGTCTTAAGAGAAAGATAAGTCATTGGTAATGCAATGTATTGTGATAAAGATTGTGGCAGAATAGAGCTACATAAATGAAAAGAATATGAATCAAAATCAGGAGAAGGTTTTGAATTAGAGGACCGGAGTCTTATGAAGTGTCATAGGACTCCGGTTTTTTGAGGTTTCCTGAAATGCAGTATTTATTTTTTATTTAAGGATTTTTTAAACTATGTGATATTATAATGCTTTAAGAAGACAGAGTGATTTAAGTATTACATCGCAGAAACGATACTTTAAGAAAACTTTATACTTTTAATATAAAAACCAAAAAAATATCCCTTATGATAAAACAGAAGGAATAAATAAATTGATTTTTGATTTGCATACGAGTATAATATATCATGGCAATGTTTATATACAGTCCGGACACGAAGGAAGTCAGGAAGAATGTAAGAAAGTTGTAACTACTCTGTGTGAACTGTTACAAAAAGTAAGTGTCTGGCAAGGAATTGCCTTTGAATAAAAAAAGAAAAAAGAAGAAAGGAAAAGTAAACAGTCTAATTAGGACAGGTTATACAGGATGAAATTATGTCATTAGAAGTTCGAAATCTGGTAAAGAAGTATGGAGACAAAGTAGTGTTAAATCATCTTAGTTTTGAGATGAAAGAACCTGGTGTTTATGCACTTTTGGGAACCAATGGTGCAGGAAAAACCACTTCCCTTAGAATTATTCTGGGGATGTTAAGTTATGATGAAGGTGAAGTGTTATGGGAAGGAAAGCCATTTCAGCCACTTTCTGAAAACATTGGCTATCTGGCAGAGGAAAGAGGATTGTATCCGAAATACTCTATTATGGACCAGTTGCTTTATTTTGCGAAACTAAAGAATGTTTCTAAGAGTGAAGCACAAAAAAGAATCAAATACTGGGCAGAGCGTCTGGAAGTGGAAGAATATCTGTATCCTGCTGTAGTAAAAGGAAAGAAAGCAAAATTAAAAAATGCGGACCAGTTATCTAAGGGTAATCAGCAAAAGATTCAGTTGATGGCAGCCTTAATTTCTGACCCAAAGCTTTTGGTATTAGATGAGCCGTTAAGTGGTCTTGACCCTGTAAATTCGGATTTGTTTTCTTCTATCATTAGGGAAGAACTGGAAAAAGGAAAATATTTAATTATGTCAAGCCATCAGATGGCTACCATTGAACAGTTTTGTTCCAATATTACGATTTTAAATCGTGGAGAGACAGTGCTTCAGGGAGATTTAAATCAGATAAAGAAAGAATATGGAAGAGTGAATATGATGATGAAATGTGACCAGGACATCAAGCCATATTTAGAACAATTTGAAATGAAAATTTTAAATGAAACTCCGGATGGATACCAGTTAAAAGTGTCTTCACAGGAACAGGCAGCAGCGTTACTTTCCCGTCTTATTGAAGACAAGATTACCGTAGTTCGATATGAATTAAGAGAACCTTCACTTCATGAAATCTTTGTGGAAAAAGTGGGAGGGGCTAGCGATGAAGAATGAGCTTAAAGGATTTGGAAAGGTTTTTGGATTTACATTTATGCAGGCAATCAAAGGGAAAGCCATCATAGTTTCTACTTTGATGCTGGCTATTTTGTCCGCAGCCATTTTTCCATTGATGCAGACGTTTACCCAGGTAGACACAACCAGCGTGGAAACAGTGGTATTTTTAAACGAAACGGATTATTCCTTTTCGGAATTAAAGACTTGTGTTCAGGATATACCGGGTTATGAAAAAGTAAAAATAGAAAGTACAGATAAAACGAGGGAAGCAGCCATAGAGGAACTTGAAACCGGTGAAGATACGGATAAGGAAGTTCTGGTGATTGTTTCTTTGAAAGAAGATGGATTCTATTTGGAATTTATAAAAAATAAGGATGGAAGCCTTTCTGAAACTAATATTGAAATATTTGCTGAGAGCTTTCTAAATGCATTTCAGACAGCGCTTGCCGCTGAGAATGGGGTTTCCAAAGAGCAATTATCTTATCTTCTTAGTACAATGGAAACAGAGATCAAATACATAGATGAAGTCATGAATGAAATGCTGGAAGAAGAGCAGGGAATCAGCCAGGATTCTGAAAAAGGGAGATTTACCTTGGATGCTACAGAATATAATATATTCTTTGTGCTGATATTTTTGAGCATGATGTTTATTATGTTAAGTGGAGAATCCATTGCCACTTCTATAGTGACAGAAAAATCCACAAGGGTAATCGAGTATCTTATGATTTCAGTAAGACCAATGGCTATTATTTTAGGTAAAATCTTAGCTATGCTGCTTGTTATGATGATACAAATTGGAATTTCAGTTGTGGTGGCAACGATTTCCAGCATTGTGTTTGGAAACGGAGATAGTGGAAATGTAAGCCAGATGCTCTATGATGTAGCGCCTTCCTTGGCTGAGAATTTGAATCTTGGCTCAGTGTTAGTAAGTTTGATATTCTTGATTTTAGGATTTGTGTTTTATGCATTTATTGCCGGACTTGCGGGAGCAGCAGTTTCCAAATTAGAAGAGGTGGCAGAAGGAATGAAGATTTATTCCTTAGCGATGTTAATTGGAGTATATCTTAGCATGTTTTTAGGAATGATGTCCCAGGGTACATATCCAAACCCGATTCATAAATATATTGCAATGTTTCTTCCGTTATCATCTGTATTCTGTATACCAGAATTTTTAATGATGGGAAAAATCAGCGTTGGAATTGCTTTGGCTTCTCTTTTGGTATTGTTTATATGCCTGGGGTTACTGGCATATTTCGTATCAAGAGTATACGAATCCATGATTTTACATCGAGGGGAACCAATGAAATTAAAGGGAATCATTCAGTTAGGTATGAATAAGAAAAAGGTGGTGAAGAAATAAATGGAACAAAAAGGAATGAAAGGAATTAAGACAATCTTTCAATTTTCATTGAAGCAAACCATAAAGGCAAAGGGATTTCTGGCATCTACCGTAGGAATAGCCGTGCTACTGTTAGTAGGAATTATGGCAGCATACGGCTTGATTGCTCACTCTAGTAGTAAAGATGAACCTTCACCGGTAAAGCATATATATATTATAAATGAAAGTGATTTGACAGAATTTTCACCAGAGTATTATCATATGCAGGCTTCGGAAGAATTTGCCGGGGTAGAAGTCAGCATGGTAATGAAGGATAAGAAAACTTACTTTGAAGAAGTAATGGAAAAACCGGAGGAATATACGGAAGATATCATTCTTTTGTTGGCGCAGGAAGAGGAAGAGTATAAATTTACTGCCATTACGATGGAGGATACTACTTTGTCGGATTCGGAAGTGTTGGATGCGGTGGAACCATTGGAACAGTCCGTGTTTATGGGAAAACTGACCCATTCCGGAATTACCCAGGAGCAGCTTATGGTGTTGTCTACGCCGATTAACTATGAAACAAAGGATGCGGGGGAAGAATCAAAAAGTTTTGGCATTATTTTGATGAGCCTCTTTCTTCCTATGATTTTTAGTCTTGTGGTTTACATGATGGTTTTATTGTATGGGCAGAGTATTACAAAGAGTGTTATTGCAGAGAAGAACTCCAAGATTATTGAAACCCTGCTTACTAGTGCAGAACCTTATGCCATTATTTCCGGTAAGGTGCTAGCCCAGGTGGTGGCAGCTGTTGCACAGATATTAATCTGGGTATCAAGCATTGTACTTGGTGTGTGTTTCGGGCATTATCTGGCGTTGTTCCTAAATCCGGAATTTAAGGATGGTCTCTTTGCGGTGATTGACCAATTAAAAGAGCAGAATCTGGCATCTGCATTTTCACCGGCAGCAGTTGCGATTGCATTGATTTATGCTATCGTGGGCTTTGTTTTTTATTGTGCCATTGCCAGTCTGGTGGGTGCCAATGTTTCGAAGTCAGAGGATTTAGGAAGTGCAATGACAGTATTTCAGGTTCCGGTTATGGTAGGATTTTTTGTATCTTATTTTATTCCGTTGTCCGGAGCCAATGAAACATTGCTTCAAATCATAAGATATGTACCTGTTACTTCGGCTTTTATGACACCGGTGGATATATTGCTGGGAAATATGAGCCTGTTGGAAGGAAGTTTATCCTTGGTTATTATACTTGTAGTAACAGTGGTATTTTTGGTACTGGCAGGACGTTGTTATAAAAATAAGATTTTCTATAACGGAAAGCCGTTCTTTTTCTTAAAATCAAAATAAAGTGGAAAAAGAAGGGATAAGATATAGACATAACGAGTAGGAGAAAGGAGTCGGCATTTGTTGACTTCTTTCTCTTATTACGTGATTTATGAGTTGTTTTAGGTGAGATAGAAAAAGAAAGAAAATAGAAAGAATTTTATATTTGCTTATCAGGTAAGTTTTGGGTATACTAAAAGAAATGTGGTTAGGTGATTGCGAAATTATAATATTTAATGTGAAAGTGATTCAAAAGTAACAAAACATCGCAGGCACGCTTTCGCTGCGTTCGGCTCGTAGCGGTACTAAATTCGCGACAAGTCGCTCATTAAGTACCGACGGCCGCCCAAACACCTGCTTATGTATTTGTTTTTTTGAATCACTTAATATAAGTTTTGGTAGTTTCGCAATTGCCTAAGAATGTGGCATGAGAAAGGAGAATAAAAATTAATATGAGGAAATTAAAAAAGACAGTAAGCGTTGCGTTGACACTGATGTTATTGTGTTTATCCGGCTGTGGAAAAAATGAGGCATCCAAAAGCGACCGTGATTCTGTGAAAGATGTCATTGGTTCTGCTCAGGTAACTACCGCGGAAGAGGAACCCACCACAGAGGAGGAAGACGATGGTTATACAGAAGAGGATTTAAAGGTACAGGAAGAATTTGAAAACTTCATGACAGAAGTATTTTATGAGGAAATGGAATCAGACTATGTGAATATGCATTTCACATTAGAGGATCCTTCGAAGTACAACCTTACCGTTCCGGAAGTAAATTGGGGCGAATATGGAATGGATACCATATCCGATTATTCAGAGATTACCGAACTTAAGGAAGAGGTACTAGCTTATGAATATGACAGTCTTACCAGACAACAGCAGTATTTAAGGGATAATCTGATTTCTTATCTGGATTATCAGCTGGCATTTGAAGGTATAGAATATCTGGATAATCCTTTTGGAGCGACTTCCGGAGATGCATCGAACATTCCAACAAATCTGACAGAATTCAGAATTTCAAATGAAGAGGATGCATTGGCATATATTGATTTATTGATTGATACAAAGAATTACATGGATTATTTATGCCAGTTTGCAGATTATAAAGTAGAACATGGAACCTTTATAGCGGATTTTGCCGTAGACAATACATTGGAACAAATGAATAAGTTTATGGAAAATCCGGATGAAAACCCGGTACTTCTGGTTTTTGATACGAAAGTGGATGCTTTATCAATTTCAGATGAAGAAAAGGCGACTTTAAAAGCAGATGCCAGAACTGCATTCAATGATTATTTTCTGCCTGGGTACCAGCAATTATATGATAAATTGGCATCCTTAAAGGGAACATGTACCAATGAAGGCGGTTTATGCAATTATGAAAATGGACAGGAATATTATACAGCATTGTTGAGAATGAAAACCTCTTCTGATTTCACACCGGAAGAGATTGCTACTATCTTGGATGAGTATATTGATGGTCAGGTAGCGGAACTTTACACTTTGCTTATGATGGATGCGTCTTATTCTGAAGCGTATTTTAATATGGGTGATTACTATACGGAATCGGATGCGACGGCAGTATTAAATGATTTGGAAGCTTTCGCCAGAAAGGAATTTCCTGAAATTCCAGAAACAGAATTTACCGTTAGTCCATTAGATGCATGTCTGGAAGATGAAACTACACTGGCATATTATTTGCAGCATCCATATGATAATTTAAACCAGAATGTCATTCGTACCAACAATTCATTGTTAGGCGATGATTTGGAATCTTTATATTCCACTTTAGCTCATGAAGGATTTCCGGGACATTTATATCATTTCGTATATCAGGGAAGCCGTGATTTGAATCCTTTGGCTTATGTCATGAATGACTATTTAGGCTGTGTAGAAGGATGGGCGAGATACATTGAGGAAAAGGCTATTGCATACCACCTTCAGGATGAAAATTTAGCGAAGATTGTCGCCATTGATACAGATATTAGTTATGGTCTTTATGGAAGAATTGACATAGGTGTAAATTATGAAGGCTGGACTGTGGATGATATAAGTGACTATATGTCTGGAATTGGATTTGATGGTTCTTTTGCCCAGGAACTTTTCGAAACGGTAGTAGAGGAACCTGGACTTTATCTTCCTTATGCAGCATCCCCTATTTTATACAAGAATTTGGAAGCAACAGCAAAAGAGGAATTAGGCTCTGACTTTGATCAGAAAGAATTTTATGAAGCGTTATTGGAACCTGGATTTTGTACTTATGAAAATATGGAACAATCCGTATCTGATTACATTGATAAGAAACAAATGAGTTAAAAATGAAGGATAAAAGATAAAATTCATCGAATTTTATGAAAGGTTTTCTATTGACATCGATTCAATAAACTTATATACTGATATTGACGAATTGTAAAGTTCAAATAGGTTTTAATGGCTGTGGTATGTTTTACATACCGGTCAAAAATAATACATTAGGAGGAATTTAAAAAATGTCATCAAAAGCTTATTATTCACATGACGAAATCGGTGCAGGAAAAGTTGGTTTTTCGAAGACTCGTTCTATCATCGAAGCTGCATTTTATGGAAACAACGTTGTTAAGGTAAATACCTTAAAGGAAGCATATGAACTTGCTAAGAATTCTCCAGGAACAGTGGTAACTGATATGCCTGTTTACAGAGGAGAAGAATTTGGTCTTGAAAAAGACGCTAAAGTTCTTTTATTTAACGATGGTGCAGTAACAGGCCGTTACGCAGCAGCTCGTCGTATCAAAGGCGAACCTGGTGTAGATGCAGCTAAACTTGATAAAGTAGCTATGGACGCTGTTTATGAAACACGTTGGAAAACAATGTATCATGCAGAATGTTTCGTAGGTCTTGATCCAGAATTTATGGTAAAAGCTCACCTTCTTATTCCAGAAGGAGAAGAAAACATCATGTACAACTGGATGTTGAACTTCCAGTACATGTCAGATGAATACGTAAAAATGTACAAAAATTCTAAACCTGTTGGTGATGGAAAAGAGCCAGATATTTATATCTTCTCTGATCCTCAGTGGGTACCAGGCAACCGTCCTGACGTAGATTACAGCTGCTTAAGCGATCCGCTTACACTTTGCTACTTCGATACAGATCAGAACTGTGCTTGTATCTTAGGTATGAGATATTTTGGTGAACACAAAAAGGGTACTCTTACAATGGCTTGGGCTCTTGCTAACAGAAATGGTTATGCATCATGTCATGGTGGACAGAAAGA